>USDU01000058.1 GCA_900553635.1 uncultured Lachnospiraceae bacterium
ACGATTCCCATTTACGGAATGCTGGTGGGTGTCGTGTTTGCGTAAAATCAGATTTATCTGAGAAATATCTTAGAATATCTCAGAAATGGCGGGAAAACGCTTCGGCAGTACTTGTCGGAGCGCTTTTTTTATGCTATTCTAATACAGAGTGTGGGCACTTGTCGGACGAGTGCCTGTTTTATTACGCGATCAACGAGTCAAAGTCTGTGCTTGCACGAGACCTTGACGACTGCCGCGATAACGAGTAAAATTCGCGAAGCGTATTTTATCTCGTTGTGACGTAAAAGATATGAGAGGTGCATTTTATGAAATGGAATAAATACACATTGAAGACCCGGACAGAGGCAGAGGATCTCATCAGCAGTATGATGCAGGATGTGGGAATCGAGGGAATTGAGATCGAGGATAAGGTTCCCCTGTCCCAGAGAGAAAAGGAGCAGATGTTCGTGGATATTCTGCCGGAGGGACCGGCGGACGACGGCGTGGCCTATATCAGTTTTTATCTGGAGCCGGATGCGGATCAGGAGGAAATGCTGGACAAGGTACGAGAGGGCCTGAAGGAAATCGCGGGCTGGGGCGTGGAGATCGGAGAAGCTACCATTCAGGCATCCGAGACTGAGGACAAGGACTGGATTAACAACTGGAAAGAGTTCTTCCATCAGTTTTATGTGGATGACATTCTGATCAAGCCCTCCTGGGAAGAGGTAAAGCCGGAGGATCGGGAGAAGCTTCTGATTCAGATTGATCCGGGAACCGCTTTCGGAACCGGTATGCATGAGACGACACAGCTGTGTATCCGGCAGCTCCGCAAGTTCCTGACTCCGGAGACCGAGCTTCTGGATGTGGGAACCGGCAGCGGCATTCTGTCCATTATCAGCCTGAAGCTGGGAGCGAAGCACGCGGTAGGAACCGATCTGGATCCCTGCGCGGTAGAGGCTGTAAGGGAAAATATGGAAGTAAATGGCATCGATCCGGCTTCCTTTGAAATGATGATTGGCAATATTATCACAGAGAAAGAGATTCAGGATCGGGTAGGCTATGAATGCTATGATATCGTAGTGGCGAACATTCTGGCAGAGGTACTGGTGCCGCTGACGCCGGTGATTCTGTCCCAGCTGAAGCCGGGCGGCGTCTACATTACCTCCGGTATTATAGATGACAAGGAAGACCTGGTGGTAGAGACTGTGAAACAATGCGGTCTGACTGTATTGGAGGTTACCCATCAGGGCGAGTGGGTCAGCGTAACGGCCCGTAAGGAGCAGTAGGATGCATCGTTTTTTTGCGGAACCCGGTAATATCGGGGAAAAGGAAATCGTAATCACCGGCGCGGATGTGAATCATATCCGGAATGTCCTTCGTATGCGGACAGATGAAGAGGTGCTGATCGCCGACGGCCAAGGCGCGGAGTACCGCTGTAAGCTTATCGAACTTGGTGAAAATGAGGTGCGCGTCCAGATTCTCTGGAAGCTTGACGGCAATGCGGAGCTTGCTTCAGCCGTTACCCTGTTTCAGGGGCTTCCGAAAAGCGATAAGATGGATCTCATCGTCCAGAAATGCGTGGAGCTGGGAGTGGACCGGATTGTTCCGGTATCCACGAAGCGTGCTGTGGTGAAGCTGGACGCAAAAAAGGAGCAGACACGGCTGAAGCGCTGGAATACCATCTCAGAGAGCGCAGCCAAGCAGTCCGGCCGGGGCGTGATCCCCGAGGTCAGCGGCGTCATGTCCTTCGGGAAGGCCCTGGAGGAGGCGAAGAAGCTGGACGTGCTTCTGATTCCTTATGAGCGGGCTGAACATATGGCTGAAACCAGGCGGGTCATGGGTGAAATCAGACCCGGCCAGTCCGTAGGTATTTTCATCGGCCCGGAGGGCGGCTTTGAAGAAAGCGAAGTAGAGGAAGCAGTGGCAGCAGGCGCGAAGGCTATTACACTGGGAAAGCGGATTCTGCGGACCGAGACAGCAGGGTTGGCAGTGATGGCTATGTTGGGATATCTGCTGGAGGAGTAAAAAAATGGAAATTTATTTAGATAATTCAGCCACCACCCGCTGCTTCCCGGAAGCAGCGAAGCTGATGTACAAGGTTCTGACCGAGGACTACGGCAACCCGTCCTCCTTACATCAGAAGGGCGTGGACGCGGAGAAATATGTCCGCGAGGCGAAAGAAATCATTGCGAAAAATCTGAAGGTGGAGCCCAAGGAGATCTACTTCACCTCCGGCGGGACAGAGAGCGATAACCTGGCGCTCATGGGCGCGGCCCATGCCAATCAGCGGGCAGGAAAGCACCTGATTACCACCCGGATTGAGCACCCGGCCATCCTGAATACCATGAAGGAGCTGGAAAAGCAGGGCTTTCAGGTGACGTATCTGCCGGTGGATGAACAGGGCGTGGTGCGCATCGCGGATCTGGAAGCGGCTCTGACGGACGAGACCATTCTGGTGTCTGTCATGTACGTAAACAATGAGATTGGCGCGGTACAGCCCATCGAGGAGATAGGAAGGCTTCTGAAAAACCGGGAGAAACCCGTTTTGTTCCATGTGGACGCGGTGCAGGGCTACGGAAAGTTCCGGATTCTGCCGAAAAAGCTGGGTATTGACATGCTGAGTGTCAGCGGTCATAAGATTCATGGGCCCAAGGGCATGGGAATTCTGTATGTAGACGAGCACGTGAAGATTCATCCGATTCTTTTCGGAGGCGGCCAGCAGAGAGACTTACGCTCCGGTACGGAAAATGTGCCGGGTATCGCAGGGCTGGGTGAGGCGGTAAAAGAGATTTATACAGATTTCAACGAGAAGATGGAGCGGTTGTATGGGCTCCGGGAATACTTTGTCGAAGAGATCGAAAAGATAGAGGGAACCACTGTAAACGGACCGAAGGGCAGAGAGGGCGCGCCCCATATTGTCAGCGTCAGCTTTGCGGGAGTACGAAGCGAGGTGCTGCTTCATTCTCTGGAGGATAAGGGCATTTACGTGTCCTCCGGATCTGCCTGCGCTTCCAATCACCCGGCGGTCAGCGAGACACTGAAGGCCATTCACGTGAAGAAGGAGCTTCTGGACTCCACGATCCGGTTCAGCTTCAGTGAATTTACGACAAAAGAGGAGCTGGATTACACACTGGAGGCGCTTCGGGCCCTACTTCCGATGCTGCGCCGGTTTACGAGAAGATAGAAAGGGGAACAACATGTTTTTTCACGCATTTTTGATTAAATACGGAGAAATCGGGATCAAGGGAAAGAACCGGTATCTCTTTGAGGACGCGCTGGTAGCGCAGATCCGCCATGCCCTGAAGCATGTGGAGGGCACGTTTAAAGTAACCAAGGATCAGGGACGTATCTATGTCCACACCGAGGGCGAGTACGATTACGACGACGCAGTGGCAGCCATGCGCCGGGTATTCGGTATCGTGGGCATCTGCCCGGTGGTGATTCTGGAAGACGAAGGCTTTGAAAAGCTGGGTGACGATGTGGTAGCTTACTTAAAGGCCCGCTACGGAGAGGATTGCGAGAAAACCTTTAAGGTACAGGCCCGCCGCGCCCGCAAGACTTATCCGAAGGCTTCCATGGAGATGAACGCGGAGCTGGGCGGCCGGATTCTGGACGCGTTTCCGGGTATGCGCGTGGATGTGCATGAGCCGGAGCTGATGATCCATGTGGAGGTGCGAGAGCACATTTACCTCTATTCCGATATTATCCCGGGTCCGGGCGGTATGCCCATCGGCACTAATGGAAAATCCATGCTACTTTTATCCGGCGGTATTGACAGCCCGGTGGCAGGCTACATGGTGGCCAAGCGCGGCGTGAAGATTGACGCGGTATATTTCCATGCGCCGCCCTACACCAGCGAGCGCGCAAAGCAGAAGGTGGTAGATCTGGCGGCGAAGGTGGCCCGCTATACCGGCCCCATTTACCTGTATGTGGTAAACTTTACGGAGATTCAGTTATATATCTATGAGAAATGTCCCCACGACGAGCTGACGATTATCATGCGCCGTTATATGATGCGGATCGCAGAGCGGATCGCGGAGAAAACAGGGTCTCTCGGCCTGATTACCGGCGAGAGTATCGGCCAGGTAGCCAGCCAGACCGTACACAGCCTGGCAGCCACCAACGAGGTCTGCACCATGCCGGTATTCCGTCCGCTGATTGCGTACGATAAGGAAGATATCGTAACGATTTCCAAGCAGATCGATACTTATGAGACGTCGATTCAGCCCTTTGAGGACTGCTGTACGATATTTGTTGCCAAGCACCCGGTAACCAAGCCAAACATCAATGTGATCAAGCGCTCCGAGCAGAAGCTGATGGAGCAGATCGACGAGATGGTAGACAAGGCCATCGAGACGGCAGAACTGATTGTGGTAGGGTAAAGGGTATAAAGAAACCATACGAGCCGGCTGGGACAATATTGATTATTATCAGGAAAACAAAGGAGATTAACCACATGGGAGTAAATTCAATTGACGCTGAAGACGATCAGTTCGCATACCGTTATGATACCCAGCTTCTGATTGAGCGCAGGGATCAGGACCTGGACGAGGATGAAATTTCCGATTACATCACCGAGCATTTTGAGGGCAACAGCCTGATTGCGGCGGGAGACGAGGATCTGGTGAAGATTCATTTCCATACCAATGAGCCCTGGAAAATTCTGGAATACTGCAATTCCATAGGAGAAATTTTCGATATTGTGGTGGAGGATATGATCCGCCAGACTAACGGGCTGCACGGCTAAAAGTGGCAATGACAGAAAGAGGGTGTCGCAGATGACCGCAGAAGAAGTAATACAGGAAGCAGCAAAGCTTTGCAGAAGCTTTCATGCCCAAAGAGTGGTTTTATATGGTTCCAGGGCCAAACATACGGCGCGGGAGAGAAGCGACATTGATATCGCAGTGTCAGGAGTGAAGAATTTTGAAATGTTGGCAGAAAAAATAGAGGAGTTGCCGACCCTTTACAGTGTCGATTTGTTAAATCTGGATACCTGTAAAAATCAGCTGCTATTGGAGGATATCAGGCAATATGGACGAGAAATTTAAAAGACGGTTCACATCATTTTGTAACTCACTGGATGCGCTGGCGGAGGCAAAACAGAGGGATCTTTCCGATTCTTTTGTGTTAAGCGGTACCAGCGCCAAATTCAGTATTACCTTTGATTTGGCATGGAAGGTCATGAAGGATATCCTGGTGCAGCACTATGCGATTACCGGTTTTGTGGCAGGATCGCCGCGAGAGGTGCTTCGGGAGGCTTTCAAGGCGAATCTGATTTCTGATGACGCCTGGATGGAAATGCTGAAGGTGAGAAATGAGCTGACGCATGATTATGACTGCGAAATTGTGAAGGAACACTGCGGCACGATTGTGGAAACCTATATTGATTTATTTTACGAGTTTGAAGCAGTCGTAAAAAAACTGTCGGTTGCGCGATAGTTGGTGGAGGCAACTGCCCGTATCTGCTATGATTCCGGTATCAAAGACAGAACAGGAGGATTCCATCTTATGCTAATCGGAACGATTGTCACTTTCATCAATCTGCTCATTTTCGCGCTGATCGTCAGCGGACTGATTTACCTTTTTATCCTGCTGGTAAAAGCTCTGCGGAAATACCTGAAAGCGGAGCCCATCCGCAAAGAAAAGGCTGAAACTGCCCGCTCCTTAGGCGAGGTTCTGAAAAGCCACCGCACCGCATGCAAAATGACGCAGGAATTCGTAGCCGAGGCCCTGGGCGTCAGCCGCCAGGCCGTCTCCAAATGGGAGAGCGGCGCGTCCGATCCCCGCACCGCGAATCTCATCGCCATTGCGAAGCTTTACGGGGTGTCGGCGGAGGAAATACTGCGGAAAGTAAGGAAAGAAGAATAGACCTTGAAAAATCCTCCGCAACTCTGTATACTGAAAGAAGTTGCGAAAAGGGAAGTAAAAAGAATCAGCCCGGCGACGCCGGGCTGATTTTTATGTAGAGTGAAAATCTTTGTGAATTATTCTTCGATGAGATACGGCTTCAGAATGTTCAGAATAGAATCCAGTTCCTCGTCCGCATGGATGCTCAGGTCGATCGGCTTGGACAAATCCAGGCTAAAGATACCCATGATGGATTTAGCGTCAATGACATAGCGTCCGGAAACCAGATCGAAATCTACGTCGAACTTTGTAATATCATTTACAAAGGATTTCACTTTCTCGATAGAATTCAGACAAATTTTGACTGTTTTCATGACAATACCCTCCTGATAATAACTTCTATAGTTTCGATCTTAATACCGGGGGTAATAAAAGTCAATGGGAAATCACATATTTTTGGAAAGAGGTTGGAAAATGAAAAAAGTAGCGCTTCATAACCTGGGCTGCAAGGTAAACGCATATGAGACAGAGGGCATGCAGCAGATGCTGGAACAGGCAGGCTATGAGATTGTACCCTTTGAGGAGAAAGCAGATATCTATATTGTCAATACCTGCTCGGTAACGAATATCGCGGATCGGAAGTCCCGTCAGATGCTGCACCGGGCGAAGAAACAGAATCCGGAGGGTCTGGTGGTAGCGGTGGGCTGCTATGTACAGACAGCAGAGGCTGAGCTGCGTGAGGATGCTGCGGTAGATTTACTGATTGGAAATAACCGGAAAAAAGATTTGCTGGCGATTCTGAAAGCTTACGAAGAGGGCGTGGACGAGGAAACGGTTATTGATATCAACCACACAAAGGAATATGAAAATATGACGGTCACGAAAACCGCAGAGCATACCAGAGCTTATGTGAAGGTACAGGATGGCTGTAATCAGTTCTGCAGCTATTGTGTGATTCCCTACGCCAGAGGCCGGGTCCGCAGCCGGGAGAGCGCTGACGTCTGCGCGGAAATCCGGGAGCTGGCAGCGGCGGGCTATCGTGAGGTAGTGCTGACCGGTATTCATTTAAGCTCCTACGGTGTGGATTTGGAAGGAGAAAATCTCCTGACCCTGATTCAGGCAGTGGATGGGATAGAAGGTATCGACCGCATTCGTCTGGGCTCCCTGGAACCCCGGATTATCACAGAAGAATTTGCGGAAATGCTGGCAAAGATGCCGAAGTTCTGTCCTCATTTCCACCTGTCCCTGCAGAGCGGCTGCGACGCCACCCTGAAGCGGATGAACCGTCGCTATACCGCGGAAGAATACGCAAAGAGCTGCGAACTTCTTCGGGAAAAATTCGCCCATCCGGCCCTGACCACGGATGTCATCGTGGGATTCCCTGGCGAGACAGAAGAGGAATTTGCGGAGACGGTGGAATTCCTGAAGCGGATTCATTTATTTGAGACCCATATTTTCAAATATTCCAGAAGAAAGGGAACCCGTGCGGCTGTTATGGAGCATCAGGTTCCCGAGCAGATAAAGACCGAGCGCAGCCATATGCTGCTGGCCCTGGATGCAGCGCATTCCAGACAGTATATGGAGGAACTCCGCGGTCAGCAGGTGGAGATTCTGATTGAGGAAAATATGGTGATAGATGGTGTAGAATATCAGGTGGGCCATACAAAAGAATACATTCGCGCAGCGGTTATTTTCGATGAAGATCTGACGAATCAGATTATTACGGCTGTAATTGGAGATACTATAGAAGAACGTTTGTGCGCTGCAAAGCCGTTAAATCGGATCTAGGACTTGTATTTTTGCAAAAGATAGAGTACAATAGTTTGTAGTGGTGTCAGGAGCGTGATGAAAATGAGCAAAATGGATAGCACACAGAATTTCAAAGTATTGCCGGAATCTGAGAACCGGGTAGGGGATATTCTGAACCAGGTATATCAGGCGATGACAGAAAAGGGATATAATCCGGTGAATCAGATCGTGGGTTATATTATGTCCGGAGATCCTACCTATATTACCAGTCATAACAACGCCCGCAGCCTGATTATGAAGGTGGAGCGCGACGAGCTGGTGGAAGAACTTCTGAAAGTTTATATCGAGGCAAAGCTGTAGCAAGGAGTTGTATATGAGAATTCTGGGACTGGACTTTGGTTCCAAGACAGTAGGCGTCGCAGTCAGCGATCCGCTGGGTATTACGGCCCAGCCAGTGGAGATTGTCCGGAGAAAATCCGAGAGCAAGCTTCGCCAGACGCTTGCCAGAATAGAAGAGCTGGCGAAGGAGTACCGGGCCGAGAGCTTTGTGCTGGGACTTCCGAAAAATATGAATAATACCATGGGTGAGCGGGCCGAGAAGTCTCTCGCATTTAAAGAAATGCTGGAAAAGAGAACGGGTCTGCCTGTTGTGATGTGGGATGAACGTCTCACGACTGTAGCAGCCAACCGGGCTATGATGAAAGGCGGTGTGCGCCGGGAAAACCGGGGAGAATTCGTGGATTCTATGGCGGCAGCGTTGATTTTACAGGGCTATCTGGATAGTTTGAAGAATTCGGCAAACAATTCTGATACCGCACAGGTGGAAGATGAGGAGTAACTTACATGGAAAAGATTTCGTTTACTCATAAAGAGACCGGAGAAACCGTGGATTTTTATGTCCTGGAGGAGACACGCCTGAACGGGGTGGACTATATTTTGGTAACAGATTCCCAGGAGGACGACGGGGAAGCACTGATTTTAAAGGATTTATCTTCTGATGGAGACAGTGAAGCTCTTTATGAAATCGTAGAAGATGATCAGGAGCTGGAAAGTGTCATGGGCATTTTTGAGCAGCTTTTGGAGGATGTGGATCTCACCTTGTAAAAATAAGGAAAAAGGAAGGTGATTTCTATGGCAGTAGACAGAGACAGATTTAAAGATTTATTAAAAGAAAAAGGATTTAAAATGACCAGACAGCGTCTGGTTGTGCTGGAGGTGCTGGCGGAGAACCCGGAGCAGCATCTGACAGCAGAAGAAATTTATGAGCGAGTAAAAGTAGAAAATCCGGATATCGGATTGGCTACTGTTTATAGAACAGTTCAGTTATTGTTAGAGCTGGAACTGATTGATCGGATCAATCTGGATGACGGCTTTATCCGTTATGAGATTGGAAGCATCGAGGAGAAGGAACATCACAGATACCATCATTTAATATGTATGAGATGCGGAAAGGTGTCCGCATTTCAGGATGATATGCTGGAAGCGCTTGAGTCGGGGGTCAGAGAAGCGCTTGGATTTCAGGTGATCGATCATGAGGTAAAACTCTACGGATACTGTAAAGACTGTTTGGAAAAGGAACATAAGTAACAGCTATTATTTACAGGAGGAAAGAGTTTGAGAAATATTAACAATTCAAAATTGCGGATCATTCCCCTCGGCGGACTGGAGCAGATCGGAATGAACATTACTGCCTTTGAATTCGAAGACAGTATTATTGTTGTGGACTGCGGAATGGCATTTCCGGAGGATGATATGCTGGGCATCGATCTGGTTATTCCGGATATCAGCTATCTGAAGGAGAATATTCAGAAGGTGAAGGGCTTTGTGATCACCCATGGACACGAGGATCATATCGGAGCCATTCCCTATGTCCTGAAGGAGATCAATGTACCGATCTACGCAACTAAGCTGACTATTGGTCTGATTGATCACAAGCTGAAAGAGCATAATATGCTGAATCATGTGAAACGCAAAGTCATTCAGCATGGTCAGTCTATCAATCTGGGCGCGTTCCGGATTGAGTTCATCAAGACAAACCACAGTATCGTGGACGCGTCTGCGCTGGCGATTTACTCTCCGGCAGGCATCGTCGTGCATACCGGAGACTTCAAGGTAGACTACACGCCGGTATTTGGCGATGCTATCGACCTGCAGCGTTTCGGCGAGATTGGAAAGAAGGGCGTTTTGGCCCTGATGTGCGACAGTACCAATGCGGAGCGTCCGGGCTTCACCATGTCCGAGCGTACGGTCGGCAAGGTGTTCGATGGTATTATGTCCGATCATCAGGATTCCCGTATTATCATTGCAACCTTTGCGTCCAATGTAGACCGCGTACAGCAGATCATCAACTCTGCTTACAAGTATGGACGTAAGGTAGTTATCGAGGGGCGTAGTATGGTCAATGTCATTTCTACAGCATCGGAGCTGGGTTACCTGAGTATTCCGGATAAGACGCTGATTGACATTGAACAGATGAAGAATTATCCGGATAATCAGGTAGTCCTGATTACCACAGGAAGTCAGGGCGAGTCCATGGCGGCTTTGTCCCGTATGGCGGCAAATATCCATAAAAAAGTCCAGATTAAGCCGGGGGATACCGTCGTATTCAGTTCCAAAGCGATTCCGGGTAATGAAAAGGCGGTTTCCCGCGTTATCAATGAACTGTCCATGAAGGGGGCCGATGTCATTTTCCAGGATGCCCATGTGTCCGGTCATGCATGCCAGGAGGAGATTAAGCTGATTTACTCTCTGGTGCGTCCGAAATATGCGATTCCGGTACACGGTGAATACCGCCATCTGAAGGCTCAGGCTGATGTTGCACAGAGCCTGGGGATTCCGAAGGAAAATATTTTTGTAATGACCTCCGGCGATGTGCTGGAGCTGTGTGATGAGAGCGCAAAGATTGTAGATCATGTGCATACAGGAGCGATTCTGGTAGACGGTCTCGGCATTGGCGACGTAGGCAATATCGTACTGCGTGACCGCCAGCATCTGGCAGAAGATGGTATCATGATTGTCGTTATGACTCTGGAGAAATACAGCAATCAGCTACTTGCCGGACCGGACATCGTATCCCGTGGTTTCGTCTATGTGCGTGAGTCTGAGGATCTGATGGAAGAAGCCAGAAATGTGGTAAATGATGCCGTGAATGATTGTCTCGGCAGAGGTATTTCTGACTGGGGCAAGCTGAAGAATGTCATCAAGGATGCCCTGAATGACTTCATTTGGAAGAAGACGAAGAGAAGTCCGATGATTCTGCCGATTATTATGGAAGTATAGTAACTGATACGTATAAGAGGACCTGGAATGAATACAAAAAAAGCAGCTTTGACAGTACTATCGATTACCTTGAAGATTGTAATTATCGCAGTGGTTGCGCTGGGGATTTTCCGGCTTGGCAGCATGGCGTTTTCTTATGGACATTCCGTATTTCAGGAAGAGGCTGTGGATCCCATGCCCGGAAGAACCATTCAGGTGACGGTGCCGGACGGTGCGTCTAAGACAGAGATTGCAAAGCTGCTGGAGAAAAAAGGACTGGTGGAGGATTGGAAGCTTTTCTACATCCAGGTCCTCTGCTCCAAATATTCCAAGACTATGAAACCCGGTACCTACACACTGTCCACGGCCATGCGGCCACGTCAGCTGATGGCGGTGCTGTCCGGGGAGGATGTGGAATTTAACTGGGGACAAGAGGAAGAATCGTAAGTGATAGCAGGAGAGAGAACGACAGCCTATATCAATTCCCTTGATATGGGCAATACAGAGCTTTTAAATCAAATAGAGAAAGAAGCACTGGAAACCTATGTGCCGATCATACGACGGGAGACGCAAAGCTTTCTGAAGACGCTGCTGGCGGCGGCGAAGCCAAAGTCTATCCTGGAAGTAGGAACGGCCATAGGCTTTTCTGCGCTTCTGATAGCAGAGTACAGTCCGGCGGATACACAGATCACCACCATTGAAAAATACGAGAAACGGATTCCCATCGCCAAGGAGAATTTCCGCAGGGCGGGACGCCAGGCTCAGATTACCCTGCTGGAGGGGGATGCTGCGGATATTTTGAAGGGGCTGACAGGAACCTATGATTTTATTTTCATGGATGCAGCCAAGGGCCAGTATATTCACTTCCTGCCGGAGGTATTCCGGCTTCTGGCGCCGGGAGGAATCCTTCTGTCCGATAATGTACTGCAGGACGGCGATATCATCGAATCCCGCTTTGCCGTGGAACGCCGCGACCGAACCATTCACAGCCGTATGCGGGAGTATCTGTATACACTGACCCATCACC
>USDU01000059.1 GCA_900553635.1 uncultured Lachnospiraceae bacterium
GCGTGGATTGAAATATTATGGATGACTGCAATCTGTGTTACGACATCGTCGCTCCCTTCGCGGGAGCGTGGATTGAAATGTTATCTTTGAGAAAAACAGGGATTTTGCGTTATGTCGCTCCCTTCGCGGGAGCGTGGATTGAAATGCCTTAAGCGCATCCGTTCCCAGCTTGCCAAGCGTCGCTCCCTTCGCGGGAGCGTGGATTGAAATTTAACACAAGCGTCATAATCATACCGCGCCACCTTGTCGCTCCCTTCGCGGGAGCGTGGATTGAAATATACTCTACCAGCGCACGAATCTGCCGATCCAGCAGTCGCTCCCTTCGCGGGAGCGTGGATTGAAATAAACTAATAACTCTGTTTTGCCAGTTTGCAATTAGTCGCTCCCTTCGCGGGAGCGTGGATTGAAATGCGACAAAATAATCGTGAATCCGGAAATGATACGTCGCTCCCTTCGCGGGAGCGTGGATTGAAATGCATTGTTGATGTAGCGTCGAAGTGATGTTTTTAGTCGCTCCCTTCGCGGGAGCGTGGATTGAAATCAAGAAATAGTACCATTCGAAAAACCTGGACTATGTTGCTCCCTTCGCGGGAGCGTGGATTGAAATGATACGGCTATAGCGTCACTGATGGCGCATTTGGTCGCTCCCTTCGCGGGAGCGTGGATTGAAATCCCGGCATGGTGTGGGTATGAGCCACAGGACTTTGTCGCTCCCCTCGCGGGAGCGTGGATTGAAATGTGACATACTTGCATATATAGTTGGCCGCTTTTTGTCGCTCCCCTCGCAGGAGCGTGGATTGAAATTCGTGAAAAAGGCGATAGCAGCCATTGGCGGCTTGTCGCTCCCCTCGCGGGAGCGTGGATTGGAATTTGCAATATGCCACATTATATTTGTCGAACAAAAATATTTGACGGCGATGTAAAATTATGCTAGTCTGAATTTATCATCATTATCTGAAAAAGTTCAGGGAGTGAATCACTCCAAATATTCCAGAGATTGTGAGCCCACAAAAGATAGCGACGCCTTTACTTTGGCAAAAGAATCAAATATAATAGAAAGGAGAGATGAGGAGGTATGATTATGCCGCTTTTGAAAAAGGATTACTATACGATAGAGGACATTGAAGCACTGCCGGAAGGAGAAAGGGCAGAACTGATAGATGGACAAATATACATGTTGGCGACACCCAGTACGAGACACCAGAGATTATCGCATTTCTTGCTTAGAAAGATAGATTCTTATATTGAATCGAAAAAAGGGAAGTGCGAAGTGTTTTACGCGCCGTTCGGGGTGTTCCTGAAAAATGAAAAATGGGGAGAGGATTTCGTAGAGCCAGATCTTATGGTAATATGCGATCCGAATAAGGTAGATGAAAAAGGCTGTCACGGCGCACCCGATTGGGTGATAGAGATAGTCTCCCCTTCCAGCAAAATGAGGGATTACCTGCAAAAAGCAAACCTGTACATGAACAATGGAGTCCGGGAATACTGGGTTGTGGATCCGATTCGTGAGACAACCGTAGTCTATAAGCATGAGGAAGAGGGAGTCCAGATAATACACAAATTCGGTGAACCGATTAAAGTTGGAATCTACGAAGATTTTGAGATTACGATAGAGTAGAAAATGGAACCCCGGGTAGATACAATTCATGTACGCCCGGGGTGGCGTTTACTATATAGATGTAAATATTTTACAGAATTAGCGACGCCTTTACTTTGGCAAAAGAATCAAATATAATAGAAAGGAGAGATGAGGAGGTATGATTATGCCGCTTATGGAAAAGGAACACTATACGATCGAAGATATTTATGCGTTGCCGGAAGGAGAAAGGGCAGAACTGATAGACGGGCAGATGTATATGATGTCACCGCCTGGAAGAAGACATCAGTGGCTTTCTACTTATCTATTGACGGAAATAAGCCTCTATATCAGAAGTAAGAAGGGGACATGTGAGGTATATGCGGCTCCCTTTGGCGTATTCCTGAAAAATGAAAAAGGAGAGGACGATTATCTGGAACCGGATATTGTGGTAGTATGCGATCTGGACAAGCTGGACGAAAAAGGCTGTCATGGCGCTCCAGACTGGGTGATAGAGATTGTATCGCCCTCTAGTAAGAAGCGGGATTACCTGAAAAAGACTGCGATTTATATGGAGCAGGGTGTCCGGGAATACTGGATTGTGGATCCGATGCGCGAGGTGACCGTAGTTTATAAGCGTGAGGAAGAAGGCTTCCCGGTAATATACAAATTCGGCGAGTCGGTAAAGGCAGGGATATACGAAGAACTTGAGATTACGATAAAGTAATTTCCTCGCCGCTTTGTTAAAAAATTAGCAACTAAGTCTCAAAAGGCACATTTGTGCTTAAATGAGTGCAAAAAAAGCCATGGTTGAACAATATAGACGTTTCAACCATGGCTTTTTTGTTGAAAAAGTGCTTATAATGGCAAAATGTACAAAAACGAATACAATGTCCTATAATCTAATCATCAAAGTAAACAACACAAATGTGAGGAGGAACATAAAACTATGGCAAGTAATTACAGAGAACCGAATATCATCTTCGAGGGATGGACAGACAAACCGGGTACCGGCATCATCGTGACAGGAGCAGCGAGTGGAATCGGAGCCGCTACCGCGATTCTGGCAGCACAGCACGGATTGAAAGTAGCAGCCTGGGATATGTTCGTAGAGGGCGTACAGGAGACCATCGAGCGTGCAGGCGAGTTTGGCTGCAACATCAAGCCGATTCAGGCAGACCTGGCATCTGACGAGGCAGTGGACAGAGCCATGAAAGAGACCCTGGAGTTCTGCAAGCCGAAATATCTGGCAAACGTGGCAGGACCGAAGTTGCTGAATACCCAGTGGAATTATGAAGAGGTAGTTGGAATTGCCTGCGGTATGATTCACCGTCTCTGCACCGCATTCGAGGCACTGGATCTGGATGAGGGCGCAGCAGTGGTCAATGTAGCAGCAGTCGCAGGAATCTTTGAGGGCGGCGGCGGAGATCCCTGGTACGCAACAGCAAAGGCCGGAATCGCAGGCTACACCAAGAATCAGGCAGATGCATTAAAGGGACGCGTTCGTATGAACTGTGTATGCCCGGGCGGTCCGATTCATACACCGAGAAACCACAGCGCAGTTGAAGGCGAATTTATGCAGCACCTGATTTCCATCAACCCCATGGGACGTCCGGGAAGACCGGAAGAGGAAGCAAGCGTAATCCTGTTCCTTCTGGGACCGGCATCCAGCTATGTAAATGGACAGGTTATCGCAGTTGACGGTGGACTGACACTGGCAAGATAAGCAGGAGGAAAAAGGAATGATTGCAGCAGAGAGAAAGACAGCGCTTCTGAATGCGATGCAGAAGCTGGAAGCATACAGACAGATTCAGAATGAGATGGGACGTGCGGTAGCAGCCTTCAACTTCCGGCAGGCAGACCGGCTTTTAAGCTTTTTCGCGCTGGATAAGGCGGATGTGTCCCTGGAATACGCCGACGAGGGCGTCTTCAACGGACCGGAAGCAGTCAGGGCCATCGTAAATGACGTGGTAGGAAAGGAGCCGAAGCCCGGCGAGATGCTGGATATGCAGCTGACCACCCCGATTATCGAGATTGCCGACGACCTCCAGACCGCGAAATGCGTATGGTGGATGCCCGGCGCAGGCGCCATTCCCCAGGAGGAAGGCGACCCGATGGCCATCTGGGCCTGGGGCGAGCTGGCAGTAACCTTCGTACAGGAAAACGGCGCATGGAAGATTTGGAAGCTCCACTATTTCCGTTATATGAAATGCGACTATAAGAAGGGCTGGGTAGACGACACAAGCATGATCAACCGGTTGAATACACCGCTTCATCCTATGTCAGACACCACCACCTATCACAATCCCTATTCACCCACCAACATCCGTGTTGGCATCCCCTGCCCGCCGAAGCCCTACGCGGCATACGATGCGGAGAAGGATAAAAACTGGGAGCTGGATGTAAACAAGAACTGGTAAGGAGGAACGGCAGATGTTTGATTTGACAATGGAAGATTTTGACCTCCTGACCGATAAAGAATTCGAGGTACTGGAGCAGAAAGTAGGAAGACTCACCTCCTGCTGGAAAGTATCCAATACCCGTGGTGGATCCGCTATCTACTGGGACGACCAGAGAATCGGCGAGAAGCGTCACGAGTATATGGCACTGAAACATCCGAGTGTCAATGTGGAGGCTGAGATGGCCTTCCGCAACAAAGCCGTTGTAGATTCCCTGGAGGGCAACTCCCTGATTCATCCGTTGACCACACCGGTCATCGTGGTGGACAAGACCAACACAAAATGCCGCGCCGTATGGCGTTCCATCGGCGTCGAGGGATTGTCCAAATTCCGTGAGAAGCCGCAGGCTATCATATCTCTCGGAAGCGTACAGGGAGCTAACGTACTGGAGGATGGCGAGTGGAAGCGGCTGTGGGGAGTATGGCTTCGTCTCACCAAGAACGAGTATCACGCAGGCTGGGTAGAGAGCATGGTTCCGACCAACATGAGACCGCCTCTTACACCGGAGCAGGACAGAGCGATGCTTGGAAAATACGCATACCAGAAAGACGAAATCCGCAAGCCCGCGCCGGAACCTCCCCATGATGACACCTGGGAGGTATGGCCGGACGAGACGGATCCGAGTTATCAGTTTATCAATTTATAAAAATAAAGGAGAGGTATTATTATGAAGGGTAAAAAATTAGTAGCAGCTTTATTGGCAGGTGTTTGTGTATTATCCATGACGGCTTGTGGGGGCAAGACCGCTGAGACAACAACCACGACAGACACAACCGCACAGGAAGAAACGACCAATGAAGCAGCAGGCAAGGGTTACAAAATAGGATTTTCCCTGATGACCGTATCCGACGCCGTTATGGCGCAGACCATTCAGGATGCGGAAGAATATATCAGCAGCAAAGGCGGCGAGCTTCTGGTATCCGACGCGGAAAATGACGCAACCAAGCAGATGGACGCAGTAGAGAATTTCGTACAGTCTGGTTGTGACGCTATCATCATTCAGGCTATTGACGCAACATCTATGTCACAGGAAGCAAAGAAAGCCATGGATCAGGGTATCAAGGTAGTTGCATACGGCATAGGTCTGGAAAACTGTGACGTGTGGTATAAGAATGATAATACTGTAACCGGTACAGCCATTGGTGAAATGGCAGCAGATTGGATCAACAGTCAGCTCGACGGTTCCGCAAATGTCTGCATCATCGGATATTCCATGGTAGATGTACTGGTAGAGCGCGCAGACGCTATTGAGGCAGCCCTCAAAGCGAACTGTAAGGACGTAAATATTGTAACATCTTTTGACGCCATTGATTCCCAGACAGGTATGTCCAATACAGAGTCTATGCTGGCAGCACATCCGGAAGTAAATGTTATCTGTTCTATTTCTGACGGTCCTGCAGTAGGTGCTTATGAGGCGGTAAAGGCGCTGGGACGCGATAATGACGAGTTCGGAATTTTTGGTTCTGACCTTTCTACCGTAGCGCTGAGCTATATTCAGCAGGGAACCTGCTATCGTGGAACCATCGATTGCGATAACACCGTAAGCGGAACTACCGCAATCCAGATTTGCTATGATTTATTAGAGGGTAATGAGGTAGAGAATCCTACAGTTATGGGATGTGTAAAGGTTACAGCGGACAATGTTTCTGATTACGCGGATTACATTGGCAAGTAAATGCAGTCTTATGGAGAGAAGAGAATGGCTGAAAGTATTTTGGTAGTAGATAATGTTACAAAAACATATCCTGGCGTCAAAGCACTGGATCAGGTTTCTCTGGAATTCCGCAAGGGTGAAATTCATGCACTGGTTGGCGAAAATGGTGCCGGAAAATCGACCATTATTAAAACGATTGCAGGCGCCATCAAGCCAGACAGCGGTTCTGTTCTATTCGATGGAAAAGATCTGATACAGATGAAGACCAGCGAGATCCGCGGTTGTGGAATAGAGGTTGTGTATCAGGAATTCAATCTGGCGCTGCAGTTGCCGGTGTATGAAAATATTTTTATCGGAAATCTGGCGGGCAAAGGCCCAGGTGGAAAGCTTGCGGATAAAAAGTATATGATTGAGACCACTAGGAAGCTGTTTGACCAGTTAGGAATTCATATCGATCCGGAAGCCAGAGTGGACTCCTTAAGCGTCGCTTATATGCAGTTTGTGGAAATCGCGAAAGCGGTTTCCAGAAACGTGCGTGTTTTGATTATGGACGAGCCCACGGCGACACTGACCAATGCGGAAGTAGAAATTCTGTTTAAAACCATTCGGAAGCTGAAAGCAGAGGGAGTTACCATTATCTATGTATCCCATCGAATGGAAGAGATTTTCGAACTGACAGATCGCTGTTCTGTGCTTCGCGATGGAAAATACATTGCAACGGTGAATACAAAAGAAACCACGCGAAAGGAACTGATTCAGCATATGGTAGGCCGTGAGGTCAGCGAGACTTTCCCGTCCAGAAATGTGGAAATCGGGGAAGAAGTTCTGCGGGTAGAGCATCTTACGGGCAATAAAGTTTCGGATATTAATTTCACCCTTCATAAAGGCGAAATTTTAGGCTTTGGCGGTCTGGTAGGAGCGGGCCGTACAGAGACGGTAGAGATGATATTTGGTTCGGCAAGAGTCGAAAGAGGAGAAATCTATCTGCACGGAGAAAATGTAAAGATACCAAATCCGCGCGCAGCGGTTCAAAAAGGAATCGCGTTAATTCCAGAGGACAGAAAGAGACATGGTCTGATTCTGGAAAAGAGCATCATGGAAAATGCGACGCTCCCGATGTTGAAAAAGTTTGCGAAAGGCTTTGTGCTGAACCGTAAGAAACAGGAGAAAGCAACTCAGGAACAGATTAATGCGCTGGGGATCAAAACTCCAAGTATGGATCAGTTGGCAAAGAATCTTTCCGGTGGTAATCAGCAGAAAGTTGTCCTCGCAAAATGGCTGATCAGTAACAGTGACATCTTGATTTTTGACGAGCCGACTAGAGGTGTGGATGTGGGGGCCAAGCAGGAAATCTATCAGATTATGAATGAACTGGTAGAAAATGGGAAATCAATTATTATGATTTCATCCGAGATGCCGGAGCTTCTTGGAATGGCAGATCGCCTGATTGTCATGTGTGAACACAGAATGACAGGTGAGCTGACTAAGGAAAATATGAATCAGATGCAGGTGCTGGAACTGGCATCCGGCGAGAGATAACGGAGGATATGACCATGAAGAAATTTTTGAAACAGTTCCGGGGACAGACGGTCAGCATCTACATAGCGCTGGTCGCAGTCGTAATTCTGTTTTCGGCTTTGAGTCCTACATTTTTTACAGCATCCAACATTATTATTGTTCTCCGTCAGGTTTCCTCACTTGGGATTATGGCTCTTGGAATGATGTATGTCATGCTTCTTGGAAATGTAGATTTGTCAGTAGGATGTGAAGTATCCCTACTTGGAATTGTAATGTCCTACTGTATGGTAAATATGGGAATGAGCATCCCGGTAACCATTCTGATCTGTATCATTCTCGGATTATTGATTGGTGTGATCAATGGTTTTGTAGTAACCTATTGTAAAATACCGAGTATTATTGCTACACTGGGAACTTCCTGGATTTTCAAGGGAATCAGCTATACCATCTGTAACGCACAGCCGATTTATGGATTTCCAGAGAAATTCAGCACTCTGGGACAAGGCTCCATCGGACCGATTCCGATCCCAATTATCCTGTTTGTTCTGTGCGCACTCCTGACGTCCTTTATTCTGAACAAGACGACTTACGGAAGAACGCTGTATGCAGTAGGTTCCAATGAAGAGTCTGCAAGACTTTCCGGTATCAATACAAAATTTATGCAGATGACCTCTTATATCATCTGTTCAGCATTTACCATTCTGGCATCCATCATTCTGTTGTCCCGTGTAAATTCCGGACAGCCGTCTACTGGTATTGGTCAGGAGATGAACGTACTGACATCTATCGTACTGGGCGGTATCTGTTTCACAGGCGGTGATGGTCAGGTATCCGGTTCCATCGCAGGCGTACTGGTTATCGGCGTATTGCAAAACGGACTGGTTATGCTGGGAGCAGGAGAGTATGTGCAACTTATGGTAAAAGGTTTGATTTTGTTATTTGCACTGAGCATTGATTCCATCAAGTCATATATTAAATCCAGACAGAAGACGGTTGTATAAGGCAGGGCAGCTATGAGAATTACAGAAAATGTATATCAGACCAGTGGCATCCTATATGGAACCAATTCCAACACCTATTGCATTGATACCGGTGAGGGACTGGTATTGGTTGACGCGGGATTTTCAGAAAAGCAGTATGAAATCATGCGGACAAGGCGAAAAGAGGATGGACTTGGCAATAAAAAGCTCCGGGATTTGTTCATCACACATGGTCATTTCGATCATGCCGGAAATGGATGGCTGCTGCAGAAGGATGGCGCAAAGGTTTATATGAGCGCAGAAGACGGAGCGGCTGTGAAAAGTGGAGATGAACGGACGCTGGGCTCTCTGTTTGGAAGAAAATTTCGCGCGTTTACACCGGACGGAAAAGTCCGGGACGGACAGACCTTTGATTATGGCAATACACAGCTGACTGTTTTGGAACATCCGGGTCACACAGAGGGAACCATTTCCATTCTGGCGGAGACAAACGGAAAGAAAATTTTATTCGCAGGCGATATTTTTGTATTGAAAGCATGTAATCCGGCAGATGAGCTTCAGCCTGAAATTGGCTGGACCGGAGGCCCCGACTACAACGGCAAGAAGAATATGGAGACTTTCCGAAAGCTTAAGGAGCTGCCGCCGGTGGACTTGGTGGCACCGGGACACGGAAGCATCTATTTCGGTGATAGCAGGAAGCTGTTTGAGATACTGTATCATTTGGCAGAGAAGGAGGCACAGCAATGAAATACCAGACATTGTTTACCCCCATCCAGATTGGCAAGCTCACATTAAAAAACAGATTTGCAATGGCCCCTATGGGGCCATTGGGTCTGGGTGACAGCGAAGGCGGCTGGAATCAGAGGGGGATTGACTATTATACAAGACGGGCGCAGGGAGGCACCGGGCTTATCATCACCGGAGTAACCTTTTCAGACTGTGAGGTAGAGACCCAGTCCATGCCGAACTGTCCCAACAGTACGTACAATCCCGTGCATTTTGTGAGAACAAGCCGGGAGATGACAGAGCGTGTTCACGCCTATGGGGCGAAAATCTTTTTGCAGATGTCAGGCGGATTTGGGCGTGTGACAATTCCTACAAATCTGGGAGAGTTTCCGCCGGTAGCTCCCTCTCCCATTCCCCATCGCTGGCTTGATAAGACCTGTCGGGAACTTACCAGGGACGAAATTCACAAGATTATAGAAAGCTTTGGAAAGGGCGCGTTTAACGCAAAAAGAGCAGGCTTCGACGGTGTGGAGATTCACGCGGTTCATGAGGGTTATCTCATCGACCAGTTCGCTATTGCCTTTTTCAATCATAGAACCGACGAGTACGGCGGAAGCTTGGAGAACCGGCTACGCTTTGCGAAAGAGATCCGCGAGGAAATCGCGAAGACCTGCGGTTGGGACTTCCCGGTGGCGGTGCGCTTCAGTCCCAAGAGTATGCTCAAAGACTGGAGAAAGGGCGCTCTTCCGAACGAGGAGTTTGAGGAGAAGGGCCGTGACCTGGAGGAAGGCCTTCAGACTGCGAAGCTTTTGGAAGCCTATGGATACGACGCCCTGGATGTGGACGTGGGATGCTACGACGCATGGTGGTGGAACCATCCGCCTATGTATATGGAGAAGGGGCCCTATCGGAAATACGCGAAGCTAGTCAAAGAGATCGTAAAGGTTCCGGTCTTCATGGCGGGCCGCATGGATACGCCGGAGATGGCTGAGGCCTGTGTGGCAGATGGCACCTGCGATGTGATTTCCCTGGGCCGTCCGCTGCTGGCAGACCCGGATTATGTGAAGAAGCTGCGTACCGGACATACCTGCGAGATTCGCCCCTGTATCTCCTGTCAGGAGGGCTGCATGGGAAGAATCCAGACCTACTCCATGATCAACTGTGCGGTAAACCCCCAGGCGGCCAGAGAGCGCGTGACGGCCTACGAGCCGGTGGCGCGGAAGAAACGCGTGCTTATCGCGGGCGGCGGCGTGGCAGGCTGCGAGGCGGCCAGAGTGCTGGCGGAGCGCGGCCATGAGCCGGTGCTGTACGAGGCGTCCGAGAGGCTTGGCGGCAATCTGCTTCCGGGCGGGGCGCCTGCTTTCAAGGAAGACGACCTGCAGCTGGTGAAATGGTATGAAAACGAGCTTGAGCGCCTGCGCGTTCCGGTTTATCTAAATACAAGGGTTACGAAGGAAATGGTGTTGGAGAGCGACTGCGACGCAGTCATCGTAGCCACCGGTTCCCGCCCGAAGATGTTCTCTCTGGGCGACGATGAGAAGGTATACTGCGCGGAGCAGGTACTGATGAACCAGAAGGATCCGGGCGACAGGGTAGTCGTCGTGGGCGGCGGTCTGGTAGGCTGTGAGATGGCCCTGGACCTGGCCCAGAAGGGCAAGAAGGTTACGATTCTGGAGGCCCTGCCGAAGATTATGGCGGTGAACGGTCCTATCTGTTCAGCAAATAAGGAGATGCTGGAGGAGCTGCTTCCCTTCCACGGTGTGAATATCATTTGCAATGCTAAGGTGACAGGCTTTAAAGACGGCGCAGTCAGCTACGAGATTGCCGGAAAAGCAGAGAAGCTGGACACAGACAGCGTCATCCTCTCCGTAGGCTACCGCAGCGCGGACGAGCTCTATCATGAGCTGGAATTTGACGTGGCGGATCTGTATCTGCTGGGAGATGCAGGAAAGGTGTCCAATATCATGTATGCTATCTGGGATGCGTTTGAGGTGGCAAATCACATCTGAGCATGGAGCAATCCGGTATCGGAGTAGAGAAGGGGGTAACGCCTATGAGTATTTTAGTGATTGATGTGGGAACCTCAAGTATCCGCGGTGTCCTGTACGATGAGAAGGGAACGGAAATCTTCTGTCATCAGATTCCCTATCAGGTGCATTTCATCGACGGAACCCATGCAGAGCAGGAAGCATCCGACTGGTCAGACAACATCGTGGAAATTGGGCGGGCGGCTGCCGTATATTGTGAAAAAGAAAATGCAAAGATTGGCGGGCTGGCTCTGACGAGCCAGCGCTCCAGCGTAATACCGGTGGATAAGGGCGGCCACGCGCTGATGCCTGCCATCATGTGGCAGGATAAGCGCAATAAGGAGATCGTCGATGAATTCCGGGGCATGGAAAAGGCCATCTATAAGCTGACCGGAGCCAGGATCAATACCGTATTTTCCGGAACCAAGATGACCTGGGTGCGCCGGAACGCGCCGGAGATCTATGAGAAAACCCATAAGTTCTGCACCATTGCGGATTTTATCACCCATGAGATTACCGGAGAATACCGGACTGATCACACCTACGGCAGCCGCAGTCTTTTGATGAATGTGCGGACCCGTCAGTGGGATCCAAAGCTTCTGGATATCTTTGAAATCGAGTCGGGCAAGCTCTGCGAGCTACGGGAGCCGGGTACCGTGATTGGTACAGTGACGGAGAAATTTGCAGCGAAGACCGGTCTTACGGCGGGCACGCCT
>USDU01000060.1 GCA_900553635.1 uncultured Lachnospiraceae bacterium
GATCGGTTCTTCCAGATCGGTTTCCGGCTCCCGGTACTGATACTGTAATTGCTCCTGCACCGATTTCTGATATGGATCTGAAGCGGACTGCTGGTAAGCATTCTCCGTTGCCTGATTTACATTCTCATTTACAGTGTCGTTGTTGTACATGTCGTCCATAACGTATCTCCCTCTTCTCTGTGGCTTCAACGAGTCTCGCCGCCCTGTCTGTTTCTTCCTCAGTGTATCATTTTCCGGCAGTTCCGGCAACAGATTTCATAAAACCTTAACCTTTTCCCAACTGTTTCCTAAGCAAATATGGCATGCACCACCTCATACAGGGTCCGCCCCGGATCTTCCACGCTCACCGGGAAATCATATATCATACGCCACAGATACAGACCAATCTCCCAGAGCAGCAGAACAATCAGAACCCATGTCCACATTTTTGCCTGTTTATTTCTTCGATTTTCCACATCTGCTTTCGATTTTCCACTTTTTATGCAATCCCGGATTTCCTCCTCCGGTTCGAATTCCTCACGATTCACCAGGTAACGCTGTACACCAAACATGACTCCCGCCACCATCCATCCGTACACCGGCGGCTGCATTTTCCACGCCGCAGCCAAATGTCCCGTCAGAACCAGTCTCAGCGCCCGGGTCATCCCGCAGCCCGGGCACGGCAGCCCAAGCAGAATCTGCATGGGACAAAACCGGTCAAACAAAAGATGCGTCACCGTCCAATATACCGCCAGTGCCGCAATCGCCGGAAGCAGAGCATGAATATCTTTTCCAATCAGCCTTAAGCCCTTTCTGATACGCTGATACATGTTTCCTCCTAAATGAGACAAAATGCGTTCCGCGAATTTGACTCGTTGCCCGCATAAACAAAGAAGACCGCAGATCTCTCTGCGGTCCTCTGAAATATTCGGTTTCGTCAGTAAGACTTAAGCCTTTCCTGCGCTTCCCAGTACGTCCTGAATCTTGTGAGCAACAACATCCTTTACGTTCTGACGAGCTACGGTCAGGTACTGTCTCGGATCGAAGTAATCCGGATGCGCGTTCATAACCTCGCGGATACCTGCTGTCAGGCCCAGACGAAGGTCAGAGTCGATGTTAATCTTGCAGACTGCAGATCTGGCAGCCTCACGCAGCTGATCCTCCGGAACACCGATAGCATCCTTCAGAGCTCCGCCGTTCTCGTTGATGATCTTTACATACTCCTGCGGTACGCTGGAAGCGCCGTGAAGAACGATCGGGAATCCCGGGATCTTCTTCTCGATCTCATGCAGGATATCGAAACGAAGCTGCGGCTTTGTGCCCGGCTTGAACTTGAATGCACCGTGGCTTGTACCGATAGCGATTGCCAGAGAGTCAACGCCAGTCTTGTCAACGAACTCCTCAACCTCTTCCGGCTGTGTATAAGAAGAATCCTCAGCAGAAACCTTTACATCATCCTCGATACCGGCAAGCTTACCAAGCTCTGCCTCTACTACTACGCCGTGAGCATGTGCATACTCAACAACCTTCTTTGTGATCTCGATGTTCTCCTGGAACGGATACTTGGATGCATCGATCATAACGGAAGTAAATCCACCGTCTACACAGGACTTGCAGATATCGAAATCTGCGCCGTGATCCAGATGCAGAGCGATCGGAATATCCGGGTTCTCGATAACTGCTGCCTCAACAAGCTTTCTCAGATAAGTAGCGTTTGCATACTTTCTTGCGCCTGCGGAAACCTGCAGGATAACCGGGGACTTCAGCTCGCCAGCTGCCTCAGTGATAGCCTGAACGATCTCCATGTTGTTTACGTTGAAAGCACCGATAGCGTAACCGCCCTCATAGGCTTTCTTAAACATCTCTGTTGTTGTAACTAATGCCATGATTATCTCCTCACTTTACATGATATTTTTAGGATCGTGCTTAGTATACTACAAAATTGTATTTTCATCAATGCAAAATTTGAAAAAAATGTGTAAAAACAAGCTTTTCGTTCATATAATGATAAATATGCCATTTTTCATCTAACTTCTGGACTTATGCGCCAATCTGTGCTACCGTTATACATGTTGGCACATCATTTTTTACTATATTATAAAGAAGAAAAAGGGAGAAATTATGGGAGGATTATTTGGCGTCGCATCCAAAAGCGACTGTTTGTTTGACCTGTTTTTCGGAACGGACTATCATTCCCATCTGGGAACACGCCGGGGCGGTATGGCCGTCTATGGTGAAAATGGCTTCGACCGCGCCATCCACAACATCGAAAACACTCCGTTTCGAACCAAGTTCGATCGGGATATGCAGGAAATGAAAGGAAACTTAGGCGTAGGCTGCATCTCCGACTACGAGCCCCAGCCGCTGCTGGTACGCTCCCACCACGGCACCTTCGCTATCACCACCGTAGGCCGCATCAATAACGCAAAAGAGCTGACCAAACAAATCTTTGATCGTGGAAATGCACATTTTCTGGAAATGAGCGGCGGCGACATCAACCCCACTGAACTGGTGGCAGCCCTCATCAACCAGAAGCTGAATCTGATCGACGGCATCCGCTATGCCCAGGAACAGATTGACGGCTCTTTAAGCTTCCTGATCCTGACCCCCAAGGGTATCTACGCGGCCCGTGACCGCCTGGGACGGACGCCTCTGGTCATCGGAAAGAAAGAGGAGGCCTTCTGTGTCTCCTTCGAAGATTTTGCCTATCTGAATCTGGGCTACGATACCGAACATGTCCTGGGATCCGGCGAAGTAGATATCATCACCCCGGAGGGCTACAAGACCCTGATTACCCCCGGAAAGGACATGAAGATCTGCACCTTCCTGTGGGTCTATTACGGCTACCCATCCAGCACCTACGAAGGCCTGAGCGTCGAAAAAATGCGCTACCGCAGCGGTGAACTGATGGCTAAACGGGACAACGTCAAGCCTGACACCGTCGCAGGCGTCCCCGACAGCGGTCTGGCAGCCGCCATCGGATACTCCAACGCCTCAGGAATCCCGTTTTCCCGTCCCTTTATCAAATACACACCCACCTGGCCCCGCTCCTTCATGCCCACGATCCAGAGCAAACGGAACCTGATAGCGAAAATGAAGCTGATCCCGGTCCACGACCTGATCGAAGGCAAGAGCCTGCTGCTCATCGACGACTCCATTGTCCGCGGCACCCAGCTGGGTGAGACCACCGAATTCCTGTACCACAGCGGAGCCAAAGAAGTCCATATCCGACCTGCATGTCCGCCTATCCTGTACGGCTGCAAATACCTGAACTTCTCCCGCTCCACCTCGGAAATGGAGCTGATCTCCCGCCGGGTCATCGAAAAGCTGGAAAACGGCCATGTTACCGACGAGATCCTGAAGGAATACGCCGACCCCGAATCGGCCCGCTACGAATCCATGCAGGAAGAAATCCGTCGTCAGCTTAACTTCACCACCCTACGCTTCAATCGTCTGGATGACCTCATTGAAGCCACCGGTCTGGACAAGAGTAAGCTCTGTACCTATTGCTGGGACGGCGAGGAGTAATTGTCGATATCAGAAAAAGAGGCGAGCTGCGGCGCAGCTCGCCTCTTTTTCGTTCGTTTTATTATAAAGAGAGGGCGCTGTTCACCGGCCTTAAGCCGGAAAACAGCGCCCTCTCTGGGATTTCAGGTTATCATAACCGTCGCCTATATCACTCTCCTGAGAGAAGCATAAGCCACTATGTAATTCTCAAATACCTTAGAAGATTCCTACCAGTGCTCCCAGCAGACCTACTACCAGCAGAAGTCCGATACAAGCAACCGGAGTCCAGCCTTTCTTCTTAATCAGGAAGTACAGGCCAAGAGTAATGCCAAGCGGAATCAGCTTCGGCAGGATGCCATCCAGAATGCTCTGGATAACGATCGGGCTATCGCCGTTCTCGATGGTCAGGGCAACAGTTGTTCCACCATAGTTAGATGTCAGAGCACCAACTACGAATACACCCAGCATAGAAGCTGCACGAGTGAACTCTTTTGCGTTTGCTGTCAGAATCTCGATAGCCTTAGAACCAAGTTCATAGGACCAGTTCATCAGGAAGAAACGCAGAGCCATCTGAACAATGTTGAAGATTAACAGGAACAGGATAGGTCCTGCAATAGAACCGTTGATAGCCATGTTCGCTGTAATACCTGCTGTAATCGGAACCAGAGTGAACCAGAACAGAGCGTCACCGATACCACCCAGGGGTCCCATAGCTGCAACACGTACCGCACGGATTGTGTTGATGTCTGCCTTCTGCTGCTCCATAGAAAGTACAATACCCATTACGAATGTTACCAGGAACGGATGAGTATTGAAGAACTCCAGGTTGTGCTGCATAGAAGTTGAAAGGTCTTCCTTATCGGTATGGATTTTCTCCAGTCCCGGAAGGATACAGTAAAGCCATCCTGCTGCCTGCATTCTCTCATAGTTGAAAGAACCCTGCAGATTCAGAGAACGCCATACCATTTTGTTAAGAGTCTTTTTGTCAAGCGGCTGAGCCGGTGTTAAATTCTTGTAAGTTGTAGCATTAGATGCCATCCTCTTCACCTCCGTTTCCACCATTTCCAGCGTTCTGCTTAATAGCAACGCGAGTCTGGAAGTCGTACAGTGCAATTGCGATACCAACAAAAGCTACCAGAAGCAGAGCAGAACCGCTCAGATCCGGGATGTAGCCAATGATAGTAGCAAGTGTGAAACCTGCGAAATAGATTCCCCACAGGTCGTTGGAAAGCATGATACGAAGCAGAATAGCAAATCCAACGAAACGCATCATTCCACCAGCGGTGCTGAGACCGGTCATGATCCAAGCGTATTTCTCAGAAATAGCGGTCAGAGTCTCGCCAAGTGCGCTTCCGCCAAGCAGACCAGCTACACAAACGATTGCGAACAGAAGTCCCAGAGCGCCCATAGCCAGGTAGTTCAGACGAACGATACCCTTTGCATCTGCCTTCTCAGCCATCTTGTCTGCTGTAGACATCAGCGGGGACATAACGGTGAACAGCAGAGTTACCATGTACTGACCGATCAGAGCGAACGGAACAGCAAGTCCAACTGCTGCGCTGGTGTCAAGACCAGAAGAAATAGCGAATACAGTAGCCATGATTCCACCGATTACGGCGTTAGGCGGCTGAGCTCCACCAACCGGCATGTTACCGATAGTCATTAACTGATAAGTACCACCTACGATAAGTCCTGTCTGCAGGTCACCAAGGATTGCTCCGATGACTGCTCCTGTTACGATAGGCTGGTACAGAGATTCCAATAAGTCGAACTGGTCGATGGCCACGATGAAGGACCATACAGCAACCAGTAAAATCTGAATTGCGTTAAAACTCATGATTTATACAATCTCCTTTCCAATAAGTATAAAGCTGCTTAAAATCCCCCTCATAGGAATTCACAACTTATTTGAACAGCTTCTCAATGTTCTCCGCTGCCTCGGTCGGAACACGACGAATCTCGAGTTCCACACCCAGATCACGAAGCTTTGCAAATGCAGCTACATCCGCGTCGTCTACGGCTACAGAGCCTGCAACCTGACGCTTGCCGTCTGCCATATGCATGTTGCCGATGTTTACCTTCTTAATCGGCACGCCACCCTCTACCAGCTTCAGAACATCCTGCGGATTCTCACATACAATGAAAATCAGCTGCTTATCGGACGCCTTGTGGATAGTAGAGATGGTCTTTTCAATGGTCCAGTAACGCATGGAAGCATATGCCGGAGCTGCCATATCCATCAGTCCCTGACGAAGCTTGTTTCCAGCTACTTCATCATTGGCTACCAGGATTAAATTTGCACCGATGGTTCCACACCACTGTGTTGCAACCTGTCCGTGAACCAGACGGTTGTCAATACGTGTTAAAACGATATTGGGCATTTTCATTCCCTCCTTGTTATGATGTACCCCGAAAATCCCCTTCAAGGTGACTTTATTATATCTTATTTGATTCTTTTTGTATTTGTAGTTTTTAGTTGATTTCGTGTTGTTTTTAGTTTCTGTTAATCAAGTTTATTCTTTTTTTAGAATTGCTTCGTTGTTTTCTGGACATTCTGACAAAAAAAAGCTATAATGAATTCCATATATGGAGGTAATTTATGCAATTAAAGACATCCATCCTGGAATTTGAACGTTATGGTTCTGTCTATGATAAGCCTGTTTCTCCCGGAAACTCCGGCATGATCAGCCGCGATTTACATCTGATTGCCAAGCGCAGCCTCAATCAGGTCTATCATTTCGACTGCGAGGTCTGCCTGGAGCTGCAAAGCGGCATGGCTACCCTTGTGGTAGGCGAGTCCCTTGACACTGCGAAACTGGAAGAGTTTGCCGTCCACCGCAATGTACGGCTGAAACCCGGACTGTACTGGAATCTCATCGCCGTCACTTCCAATATTACCTGCAAAATGATTGCCACTACAGACTATAGCTACTCTCTGGAGACACTTCCCGCTTCCTATATGTTCCGTCGGATTCTCCCCCGCGTGCGTATCAGCGAGATTCTCGGCTATTACTACAATATCCGGAATTCGGGCTACACCTTCAAGGGCGAGACTCATGGCTATTTTGAGCTGACCTACGTGGATCGGGGCGAGCTGATGACAGAGATAGACGGAAAGGAATATACGATTCGGGAAAAGGAGCTGATGATCTACGGACCTGGTCAGTTTCATAATCAGAATATCGCGGAAGGCCATTCCTGTTCCTATGTTACCATTATTTTCGATATGGAAACCATCGTCTATGATGTAGAAAGCATCCATTACGAGCTCCTGTTAAATAAGGTATTCTCTTATGATAAGAAGATATATACCCTGATCAAGACCTTTGTAGCTGAGAGTACATCTGAGATTCCCTATATGAACAGCCTGATGCTCTGCCTGCTGCAGGAGACTGTCATCCGTCTGCTTCAGTCAGAATTTATCGGTCAGAAGTCTGATAAGCCAACGACCGTCGCCCGACAGCATTACGAAGACGAGCTTCTTGAAAAGGTGCTGGCTTACATTGACGAGACTATCTACGAGCCAACTACTATTGCAGAGATTTGCCAGAAGTTCTCCATGTCCCGTTCCTCCCTGCAGATTCTGTTCAAGGAAAATATGGACATGCCGCCCAAGAAGTATATCAATGAGTTGAAGCTGGAGAAGAGCCGTCAGATGATCTGCGAGAATAAGTATACCATCAGCGAGATTGCTCTGATGCTGGGCTTCAATTCCATTCACTATTTTTCCAGGGCCTTTACTCAAAAGTATAACATGCCCCCCAGTGAGTATGCCAAAACCATTTACAAATCAAATTAAATATTGTTAAAAAACAGGAGGCTTTCTCATTTTAAGAAAGCCTCCTGTTTTTATACTTTTTAGTTTTCCAGAGACTGGATTGCAAACCGGGAAATCTTAATGACGGTTCCCTTTGCCACCTCGACATTGACTGTCTCGTCTTCGATTCCTACAACCTTACCATAGATACCTCCGGCGAACATCACCTGGCTTCCAATCTTCAGCTCCGTATGCACCTCTGCAAGCTCGCCACGGCGCTTTTTTACATTTCTTGCGGAAATAATAGCCAATACCAGAGCAATGATGCCCATGATAAATGCCAGTGTAATGCAGGTCCATCCAATTACTTCCCAGTTAATACTCATACTTAAATACCATCCTCTTCTGTGTCGTCGTTATGCTCGGCCAGTTCAAACCGGATGATGTAATCCTTTCCGGTGGGAATCAGAGCCTCTGCCATGTCAAGGGGGTTGTCATAGATACCCATGGACATGGAACCTTCAATCAGCATCGGCAGGTTGGAGCCTGCGATAACCTCAATCTTCTGCTCCGGTCTTGCGAACTTGCACTCTACCGCTGTCTTGAAGGGTGAGCCTCCTGCCAGGTCGGAAAGCACCAGTACGCCGTCACAGTCTTTCAGCTTATCGAAAGCCTGATTCAGGTTGTGCGCCAGAGTCTCCGTGGAGTGATCAGCCTCAAAATCCACATACTCGATATTCTCTGTATTGCCGGTAATCAGACGCAGGCTGGAACCCAGTCCTGTGGCAAAGTGGCCGTGGCCGGTAATCAGTAATCCTACCATAATCTTTGTCCTCCGAAATTATTTTACTGTGTACGGATACAGGGTTACACCCTTAACCACACGGTTTACCTCACCTGTCGGGCAGGGGTTGTCCGGTGTGATGCCCAGAGACAGTGACTTCAGAACTGCCAGTGTCTGAGCGAAGGTGATGTAGTTGAAGCCGAGCAGTACATTCTCAAGAGACTGACCGATGTTCATCTCTACGGTATAGTCTACAAGACCTTTGACAGCTTCGCAAGGAGTATTCATAACTGCCACGATGCGGTTCTTCTTTCTCTGCGGTCCCATCTCCTTGAGCAGGTCGATTTCGTACTGTCTCTGGTACTCATTATCGCTTAAGTATACAACAGTCAATGTACGGTCGTCAATGATGGACTTCGGGCCATGACGGAAGCCAAGCGGTGTGTCGAACATGGTTGCTACCTTACCTGCGGTCAGCTCAAGCATCTTCAGAGCGGACTCCTGAGATACGCCCTTCAGACTTGCGGTTCCCAGGTATACGATACGATTGAAATCGAACTCGTCTACGATAGTCTGTGCAACAGTCCAGTTCTTATCCAGGAATACTTCGCCAGCTGCTGCGATCTTCTCAACTGCCTCGCAGATCTCATCCAGGCGATCCAGATTGAATGCCAGGTAAGTAGCCAGGTACATGTTGGAGAAGCTGGATGTCATAGCGAAGGACTGGTCATGGGTCTCCGGTGTCAGGTTGATAGCAAAGCAGTTGTGTCTGTCATTTGCCAGCTTGGAAAGAGTTCCCTCATGGTTGCAGGTCACGAACAGATGATACAGGTTTTTGCAGACTGCCTCGGCGTTCTCTACTGCGCCCAGGGACTCCGGTGAATTTCCGGAACGTCCGAAGCTTACCAGAAGAGTCGGCTTGGTTGCGGAAAGGAAGCACTCCGGTGACGGAACCAGGTCTGTAGTTCCGAAGGACTTTACCTTATAATTATACTTCTGATTCAGCGCCTGATACAGAGAGTTTCCTACGAACTCGCTGGTGCCTGCTCCTGTCAGAACGATATCAAAATCCTCCTGCTTTACTACCTGATCGATGAATTTCTGAAGCTCGTCTTTGCATGCCTTGATCTGGGCGCAGGTCTTTCTCCAGGTAGACGGCTGCTGATGGATCTCAGTCAGAGTAAATGTAGAAGAAGTTTCTTTCATTTTTTCATCAGTTACATTGAAAATGGTCATCACATTTTCCTCCCTTATTCTTATTTTGCTTTTTGTGGTTTCGGGCATACCTCATGTGGGGTTCCCTTATCTGACACCATTATATAGCACACTGATTTCAAAAAACAATACAGCTACTAAAACTCATAATCTTTCTTTTAAAAAATGCAAATTCATTTTAAAATCGGGTGCTATAATAAGGATAGATTGCAACCTATGAAATAAAACAGGAGGGAATTTTTATTATGTTGATTCAGAGTAAAAAGGTTTGGATTGCAGATCAGTTTATTGCGGCTGAACTTGAGATCGAGAATGGTAAGATTACAGAAGTTCTTCCTTACGGAAGCAAGCCGGCAGACAAGGATTACGGCGATCTCCGTATCGTCCCCGGCTTCATGGACATCCACTGCCACGGTGCTTTCGGCTTTGACACCAACGACGCCAATGAAGAGGGCCTGCGCAACTGGACGAAAAACATCGTAACCGAAGGTGTTACCTCATTTCTGGCAACTACCATTACCCAGAGCGAGGAGGTTCTGACGAACGCCGTAGCCAATGTGGCGAAGGTCATGGACGAGGGTTACGAAGGCGCTGAAATTCTCGGCATCCATTTTGAGGGACCGTACCTGGATATGGTTTACAAGGGAGCTCAGCCGGAGCAATACATCGTAAAACCGACCATCGAGCAGTTTAAGCATTATCAGGAAGCTGCAAAGGGTCATATCAAATACATCACCATGGCTACCGAGACCGATGAGGATTTCGCCCTGACCCGTTATCTGACTGAGAACGGCGTGGTAGTCAGCATCGGACATTCCGCAGCCACCTACGAGCAGGCTGTTATGGCTTACGCACACGGCGCCCGTTCCATGACCCATGTATACAACGGCATGACTCCGTTCAAGCACCGCGACAACGGCCTAGTAGGCGCTGCTTACCGCCTGCGTACCATGTACGGCGAGATTATCTGCGACGGCAACCATTCCACACCGGCAGCCCTGAATAACTACTTCATGTCCAAGGGACCGGACTACAGCATCATGGTTTCCGATGCTCTGATGGCGAAGGGTTCTCCGGCCGGAAGCAAATACATCTTCGGCGGAAATGAGATCATCATTTACGAGGACGGAAGCGCCCATCTGACCTCCACCGGCGGACTGGCAGGCTCCACCCTGCGTCTGAATCAGGGACTCAGAATTCTGGTTGAGGAAGCTATGATTCCGTTTAATTATGCACTGAACGCATGCACCATCAACCCGGCGCGCTGCCTGGGTCTTGACGATCATAAGGGAGCTATCGGCGTAGGCTATGACGCGGACATCGTAGTTCTGGAAAAGGATTATACCGTGGCACAGACATACTGCAAGGGTGAAGCACAGCTGTAAATTCAGTTTATAATTGCTAACTTTTTGATTGCATTTTTCAGTCACTATGATTATAATAGGGCTGCATTTATACCGTTTATATTAACCGTTTATATAAGGAGGATTATCACCATGAAACACCCACTTCAGAAAATGATGGAAGACCGCAGAAACGGTATCAAAGCCGGCATTCCTTCCTACTGTACTGCCAATCCGCTGGTTCTTGAGACAGCACTGCGCCGCGCAAAGCTGCTTGGCCGTCCGGTGCTCATCGAGGCAACTGCCAATCAGGTAAACCAGTACGGCGGTTACACCGGAATGGTGCCGAAGGATTTCTATAAAATGGTTCTTGAGATGGCAGAGAAAATCGGCGTACCGGAAAACCAGATGATTCTGGCCGGCGACCACTTAGGACCGCTGACCTGGCAGAACCTGCCGGAGAAAGAAGCCATGGACAAGTCTATTGAACTGGTATATGAGTATGCCCGCGCAGGCTTCACCAAGATCCATCTGGACACCAGCATGAAGGTTGCCGACGATCCGGAAGGACTTCTTTCCACCGAAACCATCGCCCGCCGCGGCGCTATCCTTTACAAGTCCGCTATGAAGGGCTATGAAGAACTGAAGGCGGAGAAACCGGACGCTATGCGCCCCGTTTTCGTTATCGGAAGCGAAGTTCCGATCCCGGGCGGCGCTCAGGAGGCTGAGGATACTCTGGCAGTTACCAGCCCGGACGCATTCCGCGACACCGTAGCTACTTACTGCCGTGTCTTCAAGGAGGAAGGCATCGAGGATGGTATGAACGACGTCATCGCAGTCGTTGTACAGCCCGGCGTAGAATTCGGCGACGATCAGGTCTTCCTGTATGACCACGATGCAGCTGTAGACCTGTGTGCAGCATTGAAGGAATATCCGGAAGTATGCTTCGAGGGACATTCCGCAGACTACCAGAGTCCTCAGAGCCTTCGCAACATGTGCCAGGACGGCATCGCCATCCTGAAGGTCGGCCCGGCCCTGACCT
>USDU01000061.1 GCA_900553635.1 uncultured Lachnospiraceae bacterium
GCTCATTGAAAAATCCCCGGCAGGGGCTCAGCACCTGATTTTCCTGCCCTATATGCTGGGAGAAAGAAGTCCCAGATGGAACCCGAATACCAGCGCGGCCTTCCTCGGTATCAAGCCGGAGCACGAGAAGAAGGATTACATCCGCGCGGTCATTGAAGGCGTGGCCATGAACATGGAGCTGATTCTGAATGCCTACCGGAAGCAGGCGAAGATCGAGCGCATGAACCTGACCGGCGGAGGAGCCAAGGGCGAGGTAGTCGCCCAGATTCTGGCAGACGTCCTGAACGTGGACTTCGACATGCCCGACTGCGTAGAAGCAGCCACCTCTATTGGCGCTGCGGTTATAGCAGGCGTAGGCGTAGGCGTCTTCGACAGCTTCGATGAGATCAAGCGTTTCCTGAAGTTTGAGAAGCACGTGGAGCCCAAGAAAGAGAACCAGAAGGCCTACGAGGAGCTGAAGCCCATTTTTGACGAGGCTTATCAGTGCCTGGTGCCGTTGTATGAGAAGTTTGCAAAATTGTAAAAGTATATAAAAATTCCCGGGTGAGTTGATTCACCCGGGAGTTTTTTGAAAAAACGCAGGAATCTTATATCAGACACAGTTGTCGTAGAGCGTGCGCGAACCCGTCGTCTGCGATATCCTTTGTAACGTAATCGGCGTTTTCTTTCAACGCATCCACGGCATTTCCCATGGCGATGCCGACGCCCGCGTGGCGAATCATTTCCATGTCGTTCAGGCTGTCGCCCAGCGCAATCGTATCCTTCAGCCCACAATCCCCATAAAACGAAAGCACCCGGTCGATGCCAGCCGCTTTCGTGATATTGCGCAGCGTAATTTCGCCATTGGCGAGGTCACGCTCCATATTTTCATAGAGAAAGCATTGGATATGAGGCGGCAGAGCCTGACTCAGCGCTTCGAGGGCGCTGGGGTCTTTCGAAAAGAGATAGAGCTTCAGAATCTGCCCGAGGTCTGCCTCTGCGATGTCGGAAAAAGGAAACATCCCTACGTCTGCCATAGCGGCCCTTGCCAGTTCGCTGTCATCCGGCTGTTCCGTGAAGATTCCCTGAAAGAGGGAATACGCAAGGGGAGTCAGATAATTGCGCCTGCTGCCCTCCAGCTTAAATTCGATGTGGTGCTCCTGCATAAAAGCGATCAGCCGCTTCAGATCCCCGGTGGGAAAGTTCTGCTCGAAGATAGTCTCGCCCTCTGCAATGATATGCGCACCGCAGGCAAGCACCATACCGCTTAAGGGGAGCTGGCGCAGATCCCCGGTAATATCAGGAAGAGGCCGCCCGGTACACAGAAAGATGCGATGCCCGTTCTCCCTGGCCTGCCGCAGCGCCTCGCATGCGGATGCCGGAATTTTCCCGGTCTCATGGTCAAATAAGGTGCCGTCGATGTCGGCAAATATGATTTTTTTATTCATAAGGTGCTCCTTTATTCTTGATTGATGTTGCTGTAGACCAGGGTCTCAAACTCCTCGAAGGTGGTACAGCTGCGGGCCTCCTGCAGGATAGAATCGTTGCTGAACAGTGAAATCAGAGATTCATACAATTCCCGGAATGTTTTCTTATCCGCCTTGTTGATAGCCAGAAGAAATACCAGATGGACGGTATTGTTGTCCCATTGAAAGCCCTTCTTGCTGACGGCGACGGCAATGCTGGTTTTGATGGCGTCCATATCCGTCGAATGGGGGATGGCAATATGGCCGAAGGCGGTGGTAGAGGCATTTTCCCGCTTGTAGACCTTTTCTTCGAAGCCGGCGTCTGTGTAACACTTCACTTGCAAAAGATCACAGAGATAGGTAAGAATTTGATTTTTGCTTGTCATGTTCGTGTTGGCCACAAACAGATCTTTTTCGAAGAAAGCGTGGAAGTTGGTCTTCAGCTTATGATTCTTATAACGGTTCTGACTGTTGACAATGGTTTCCTGAATGACACTGTATTGCTGCGACAGATTGAACGGTGAAATCTGAATGGTATCGCAGTCATAGGTGTGATACAGCGGAACAGTTGTGAACAACAGACCGAAGGACGAGATGTCCAGGGACTGTAAAGCCTCCTCGCTGTGGACGCTGGACACGATATTGATCTGATTTCCGAAATTCAGCAACAGTTTGTTCAGAAGGTCCACGCCGAGATTACGGTATTCCGGACACAACAATACAGTGGGAATTTTGGAACGGTTGATAGTCTGACGTTCAATCTCCGCGCCGATATGCATGGCCAGAAAAGCTGTTTCATCCTCTGAGACATAGAAATGGTAGCGTTCCATGATATCCAGAGTGATATAAATTGCCATATCGAAGACCACCGGGCTGTTCAGCTTAATGGATTTTGTCAGTGGATTCGCGATATTCTGTCCGTTGCGCAGTCGGAACAGGAGGTTCTTCAAATGCAGGGAAAATGGAGTCACAAAGGATTCATCGGATAAATCAATCAAATAAAGGGTATTGATTTGTCGGATATAATATTCCGTCAGGGATATGACTTCATTGCCTACAAGACTTTTAAGCTCCGCTTTTGAGTCCACGATGGAATAGTTGGCGTTGGCTTTGATCAGCATATAAATCTCATAGCGCTCATAAGAATTCAGCGAAATACCGAACAGAGAATCCAATTCCGCTATCAGCTGCTGAAGTAACGCGTTTTCCTGTTCAGTTTTTATGGAAAAGGTAAATGCGCTGGAATCTAACGGGTTGCCGTTGAGCTTCCGATCGATAATAATGACGATGTGCAGCAGTAAATTAGCGGTGGCAAAATCGTTCAGATAAAAGTTATGCGCCTTAAAGGAGCTGACGACAATGTTATGTAACTGATCGATATCCAGGTCAGGGAAACATTGCTTCAGTTGCTGCAGGGTGATAAAGCAGTTCTTGGATTCCTCGCTGAGGACATAGCTGATAAGTTTCCGCTTATTCTTTTCTTCCCCTTTGATATACAGACAGTCGTTCTCACAGAGAAACTCCACGCCATAAGTAGAAAAGGCTTTATTCATTTTGGAAATCACGGCTTTTACCGTGGAATAGCTGATACACAGGTTTTCGCATAGCTCGAATAAATCCAGATGTGAGGTATGATAGAGAATCAGTTCTTTGATGATAAAAAAGGCGCGCTCTTCACCGGTCTGAGGAATACTCTCGCTGTTGTCGAGGGTCAGAAGAGAGGAAGCCTGACGGTTGAGTTCATACCCGTTTCTGGAGGACAGAATGAGCTTGGTATTGTATAAGGAATTGATATCGCTGACATAATTCTTTACAGAACGCGTGGAGATGGACAGCGCGTTGGCGATTTCTGTACTGGTTATGGGTTTGCTCTGGGATAAGAGATATTTCAGCAGATCATGCTGTTTCTTTTTCATAAACAGTTCTCTTCCTTTCCTTTTTCTATAACATACAGGTGCAAAAACAGGTACTTCGTTTTTTACACTGTTTAAGTACGTATATAAAAACAAGCTTCTTATATTATAAAAAGTCCGATTTGGCTTAGCAACCATTTTTTTTCACTTTAAGGGGCAAACGGAGAGTTTTTTAATTGCCCGTCAGGGTGCAAAAGACAGGATGAAAAAAAGAATTTCGTGAGGTATACTGTGGACACAGACAAAAACAAGAAAGGAGAAAGAAACATGGAAAACCTGAAGGTAATGCTTTGCTGCGGCGCGGGAATGTCCAGCGGATTTCTGGCAAGCAACGCGCGGAAGGTCGCAAAGAAGCAGAAGCTGGCAGTCAGCATAGAGGCGAGAAGTCAATCGGAAGTAGCGGAATATTTATCCTCCATTGATGTCCTGCTTCTGGGACCGCACTACGCAGTGGATCTGGACAAGTTTCAGGATCTGGCGAAGCCGTATGGGGTGGCTGTAGCCGTGATACCCCAGGATGTGTATGGAGCGTTGGACGGCGCGCGGATTCTGGAGATTGCTATGGAACTGGCAAAACAAAAGTAAGAGCTAAGACCGCCATCTTAGCCCTTAAAAGAAATCAAAAATTGCGTAAGACTTCTTTCTGCCTATTATACCCTATCAGGAGAAAATGTGCAAGATAAAGCAGAAAGAGACTACTGAATGACTACTGAAAAAGGGGGACATTTTACAAATGAAAAATATTATGAAATGGCTGTCGGAATCCTTCGCGCCAACCATGAACAAACTTTTCAGCAAACCCTGGCCGTCGGCCATCTCAAGCTGTATGCAGAAGATTATTCCGTTTATCTTAACCGGATCCCTGATTTATTTCTATAACGTATTTGTATCGTTTATACCGGCGCTTCCGGATTTATCACCGATTCTGAATTACAGTTTCGGCGTCATTACCCTGATCGTCGCATTTATGATGGCAAATCAGTGCATGGAGAAACTGAATCATCCGGCTTATGTCATCAATGCGGGAATCACTTCCATCGGAATCCTGCTGATGGTCGCAATGCCGGTGGGAGAAAGCGCGGACAGCATTTCCGCACTGCTTTCGAACCTGGGACCTTCGGGAATCGCCGTTGGTATGGTAGTCGGTCTGTATGTGGCAGTGATCTTCCATAACTGGGGAAAACTCCGTTTTTTACAGGACAGCAGCATTCCGGATTTCGTAACAGCCTGGATCAATACCATCGTGCCGAACGTGGTTTCCCTGGGAATTGCGATGATTCTGGTTCATGTTCTGCATATCAATTTATATAATGCGATTATTTCTGTATTCATGCCCATCGCGAACATCGGACAGACGCTTCCGGGCTTTATTCTGTGCTGCCTGGTTCCGGCGTTCTTCTATACCATGGGTATCTCCAGCTGGATGTTCGGAGCGGTTACAACGCCGATTTTCATGGCTGGTATTCAGGCGAACATTGATGCGGTTGCCGCAGGAGGCATTGCGACCAACATCGTGACAAGCGAATCCACCTTTACACTGGCCTTTGTTACCATGGGCGGCATGTGCGCTACACTGGGACTGAATGTTTTAATGTGCTTTTCCAAATCCAAGCAGTTAAAGACACTGGGACGTATCTTTATCGCTCCGTCCATCTTTAATATCAATGAGCCGGTGATGTACGGCGCTTCGGTTGTGTTTAATCCGTTGTTGATGCTTCCGGCCTGGATCAATTCCGTTGTGGGACCGGTGTACGTATGGATTCTGATGAGTACCGGTCTGCTGAACATCCCGTCCAAGATGATTCAGGTGGGACAGATTCCGGCTCCGATTTGCAGTGTGATGGTTACGGAGGATATCCGCGCGCTGCTGTGGTGGGCGATCCTGTTCGTGATTTACCTGGCGATCTGGTATCCGTTCTTTAAGGCATATGAGAAGCAGAAGCTGGAAGAAGAGGCTGTCGCAGAAGCGTAGCCGTTATATGACATAGGAGGAATTGCAATGGGCGAATTTGCAGAAGAAAATGAATTAATATCCGTGGCGATGCAGATTATTTTGCATGCGGGAGACGCCAGAGTCAAGGTGACAGAGGGCCTGCAGGAAGCAAAACGATTTGACTTTGAGAAAGCGGAAGCTTTGATGGAGGAAGCGGAAAAGGCATTCGTATTGGCGCACAAGGCGCAGACAGAAATCATCCAGAATGAAGCGAGCGGCGAGAGCTATGAGTTTTCTCTTCTGTTTGCTCATGCGCAAGATACGCTGATGACCATTCACTCCGAGCTGCGTATGGCGAAGGAAATGGTCGATATTCTGAAGATTATAGAAGAAAAAACAAAGTGAGACAAAGAGGAGAGAGTATGAACAAAGCATTTCCCGATAATTTTTTGTGGGGTGCCGCTACCAGCGCCTATCAGGTAGAGGGCGCCGCCTATGAAGACGGCAAGAAGGCCAGTCAGCAGGACGTGATCAATAAAGAGAATTATGAAAAGCGCGGATTTGCCACGGCGGATATTGCCAGCGATCAGTATCATCACTACAAAGAAGATGTGGCGCTGATGAAAGAGATGGGATTTACGGCCTACCGCTTTTCCATCGCCTGGTCCCGGGTATTCCCGGACGGTGTCGGCGAGGTCAATGAGGCCGGTATCCAATACTATCGTAATCTGATCGATGAACTGCGGGCAAACGGGATCGAGCCTATCGTGACGCTCTACCATTATGATTTGCCCTGGGCGCTGGTGGAAAAGTATAACGGATGGCTGAGCCGTCAAGTGGTGGATGACTTCGCGTATTATGCCCGCTATATTATCAATGAATTTAAGGATAAGGTCAAATACTGGACCACAATCAACGAACAGAGCATCATTGTACAGTTCTGGACACAGAAGTGCTATATTCCGGAAGAACTGCGGGGAAATAATCAGCTGCGTTACCAGATCAACCATCATATGAATCTGGCCCACGCCATTGCCTGCAAGCTGGTTCACGAGCTGGTACCGGGCGGACTGGTGGGCGCGGCCCTTGGCTACGCGCCGGTGTATCCGCTGACGTCGAAGCCGGAGGATGTGATGGCGGCCCAGAACGCCCACGACCTGCGCAACGCCTATTATCTGGATATCTATTTCAAGGGCATGTATACAAAATCCGCGATGATTTATCTGGAGGAGCATGGACTGGCACCAGTGATTGAAGAAGGCGACATGGAGCTGATTAAAGAAGGCTATTCCGATTTCCTGGCACTGAATTATTATGCCAGCGAATGCGCGAAGGCGTGTCCGATGGAAGAAGGAAAAGAGATTCGTTACAGCGGCGTGAACTGGTCCGGTAAAAAGGGCGATATGAACGGCTTTGAAACCCACCCCGGTTTCTATGAGATGTGTAAAAATCCGAATCTGGATACGACGGACTGGGATTGGGCCATCGATCCGACTGGTCTGGAATATATCTTCCGGGATATTTATACGCGCTACAATAAGCCCCTGATGATTACGGAAAATGGTCTGGGCGCTTATGATACGCTGACTGAGGACGGACATATCCACGATAAATATCGGATTGCGTATCTGCGGGATCATATCAAGGCCATGAAAAGAGCCATGGATTATGGCGTGGAGGTACTGGCGTATTGTCCGTGGTCCGCAGTGGATCTGTTATCCACCAGCAACGGAGTCAAAAAACGCTACGGTTTTATCTATGTGGACCGTACAGACGACGATCCGAAGGAATGCGCCCGTCTGCGCAAGGATTCCTTTTATTGGTATCAGAAAGTGATTCAGTCCAGGGGAACGGAGTTGGATTGAGAAAGCAGGAGGAGAAGTAATGAAAAAAGTACCGACCGGATTTCCGGAGAATTTTATGTGGGGCGGCGCTGTGGCGGCCTGCCAGATAGAGGGCGCGTATGATGTGGATGGCAGAGGGCTGTCCACATCCGATATCCATGCCTTTGACAAGCACCTGGATCGGGCGCACATCAAAAAAGAAGGCGGAGGAACGCTGGCGGCTATTAAGGCAGCGATGGAGGATAAAGAAAGCTATTTTCCGAAACGCCACGGCATTGATTTTTACCATACCTATAAAGAAGATCTGGCACTGATGAAGGAAATGGGCTTCCGCGCGTTCCGCACCAGTATTTCCTGGTCCCGGATCTTCCCGAACGGCGATGAAGAGACACCGAATGAAAAGGGGTTGGAGTTTTACGATCGTCTGATTGACGAGATCAAGAAAGACGGCATGGAGCCGATTATCACCATGTCGCACTACGATATTCCGTTGCATCTGGTGACAGAATATGGCGGTTTTGCGAACCGGAAAATGATTGATTTCTTTGTGCGCTACGCAGAGGTGTTATTAAAAAGGTACAAGGGAAAAGTAAAATACTGGATTGTATGCAATCAGGTAAACCTGGTGCCCACAGTGCAGTTCGGAAGCCTGGGAATCTACGATGATCAGGCGGCGCCGGAAAAGATGGAAGAATTAATGTATCAGGCGGTACATAATCAGTTTATTGCCGGTGCGAAGGTGGTGGCGCTGGCAAAAGAGATTGATCCGGACGCTGTAATGGGAACCATGGTTGCTGATGGCACGGCATATCCGGCGAGCTGCAAGCCTGCCGATGTGGTCATGACAATGAAGAAAAACCGTATGCAGTATTTCTTCACCGATGTGCAGCTGAGAGGCGAGTATCCGGTATTCGCGCTTCGTTATTTCAAGGATCATGATATCTGCATCCGGATGGAAGACGGAGATGAGGAACTGTTAAAAAAGAATACGATGGAGTTCCTGGCTATTTCCTATTACTACAGCGGTATCGTAGACGCAGAGAAAAATACCATGAAGCCCTTTGATACCTGCCAGAACCCGTATCTGGATCCGACGCCATGGGAGTGGAGAGCGGATCCACTGGGCTTCTACAACTGTCTGTCCCAGTATTGGGATCGTTATGAAAAGCCGTTGATGATTGCGGAGAATGGTTTTGGCGCGTTGGATAAGGTAGAAGAGGATGGCAGTATCCACGACGATTACCGCATCGATTATCTGCGTAAGCATATTGCGCAGCTGAAAGAGTGCGTAAAGGATGGAGTGGAAATTCTCGCTTACTTGAGCTGGGGTCCCATCGATCTGGTGTCCAGCTCCAGCGCGGAGATGAGCAAGCGCTATGGCTATATTCACGTAGACCTGGACGATTTGGGGCAGGGAAGTGGTAAGCGCAGGAAAAAGGATTCCTTCTACTGGTATCAGAGAGTTATTGAGACGAATGGCGAAGAGCTATAACATTTGCCAGAACTGAAAAAGAGAGGCAGCAGATCATATCTGTTGTCTCTCTTTTGGAAAGTATCATAGCTTTAAGTCTCATTTTCATTCAGAATATCCAACATTTCTTTTGGAGTCACCACATAAGGCTTAACTGGGAAATGCTTAGTATTGCCGGTTACAAGATAAGCGTCAGCGTTTTTCCTTGCTTCCATAACGACTTCATAAAAAATTGCGTCATCGGGGTCAGGAATGGACTCCTGAGTGGTAGCTGCATCCAAAAAGATGCTCCGTTTAATTAAGCCTGTCAATATGAGTTCGATATTATGTCGATCAAATTTAAATTTAGGACGATGCAGAACTTCTTTGTATTCGTCCAGAATATCTTCATGCAACAAAGGAATCACACGGCCTGCGAGCGCTTCCTGCAGAATCATACCGGGAACGGAGGAAAAATTAAATAAAGCGGAAACAACCACATTTGTGTCAAGGACAGCATAGTATTTCATAGTTACACTCCATTCTGAACAGTTCTTGCTGCCCGGGTGGCTCTGGATGCGGCAATTTCAGCATTGATCTCGTCCAATGTCATATCGGATGTGTCATTTTGCTGTGCAGCTTCACTCAGGCTTTGCATGGCGCGAATTGCCCGCTCGGCGTTGTAGTCCTGTCTGGGCAGCGTCATGGAAAATGGAACGCCGTTCACAGCAACAGAACGTTTTAAAAACATGCGGATGGCAGTGGGAAGGTCGATGCCTAGCTCCTCGTAGACAGCGGTAGCCTGGGTACGCAGTTCATTATCAACACGCACTTGCATTACACTTGTAGCCATAAAAACACTCCTTTCAAATATAAATGTATTGGTTTATAATACAATTATATTTGGATATAGAAAAAAAGTCAAGGACTGTATAGTTACTAATATGCTGAATAAAGAAATTATTTTGTCAGAGTTGAAAAAGAGAGGCAACAGAACATTCATCTGTTGTCTCTCTTTTGTAAGTGAATTAGTAATTTATTTCGCCAGCAGCATCATAATCTCATTACTTCTGCTGATAAACTTCGTCATCTTCTCCGGAGCCAGCGGCTGGTGGCTGATCATGGCCAGGTCGTAGAGCTGCTCGCAGAACAGGTTGACGTTTTCGCCGTCCTTGTGCGCAAGGATGTACTGAACCAGCTTGTTGTTCGCGTTCAGAACCAGGGTCTCTCCGCCGCCGAACATGCCCATATCCATACCGTTCATGCTGTACATCTTCATCATATCCTGCATTCTGCGGCTCTCCTCGGAGAGAGTAATCATGGAGGAAATGTTCTCATTCTTCATTTTCTCCACCTTGACCTCCAGCTTGTCATTGCCCAGAGCCTTGCGGAAGATGTCGGTCAGGGAATCGGTGGTCTCCTTCAGCTCCGCCTCATCTGTGGCTTCTACAAAGTCCTCGGTCAGGTCAGCGTCGATACGCTGGAACTTGATCTTGTCATTCTTCATTTCCAGATGGGAAATGAACGGGGTATCAATGTTGTGCTTCAGGATGACAGCGGTCTTACCCTCCTCCTTGAAGAGGTTGATATACTGGCTCTGCTGTACCTCATCAGTCACATAGAAGATAGTCGTCTTCTCCGGCTCTTTCTCCTCAGCATTTTCATCCTTGGTCTCATCCGGATTCTCTACCACATCCACATCGGCGGCCGCCTCCTCCGGAACCAGATCCTTCAGAGTCTGATACTTGCCGTCCAGATCCTTGAACAGGATATAATCGCTCATCTTGTCACAGAACTTCTCATCCTTCAGGCAGCCGAATTTGATAAACGGGCTGATGTCGTCCCAGTACTTCTCATAGGTTTCCCGATCGGTTTTGCACATACCGGTCAGCTTGTCTGCTACCTTCTTGGAGATGTAATCGGAAATCTTCTTTACAAAGCCGTCGTTCTGCAGGGCGCTTCGGGATACATTCAGCGGCAGATCCGGACAGTCGATGACGCCCTTTAAGAGCATCAGGAATTCCGGAATGACCTCCTTGATATTGTCGGCGATAAATACCTGGTTGTTGTACAGCTTGATGGTTCCCTCGATGGAGTCATACTCCGTATTGATCTTCGGGAAGTACAGGATACCCTTCAGGTTAAAGGGATAATCCATGTTCAGGTGAATCCAGAACAGAGGCTCCTTATAATCTTGGAACACCTTGCGGTAAAAGGCCTTGTATTCCTCATCAGAGCACTCATTGGGGTGCTTGGTCCACAGCGGGTGGATATCGCTTAAGGAAACAGGACGCTTGTTGATCTTGACCCGATCCCGGGCCGGGGATACCTCTTTGGTCTCCTTGGTGCCGTCCTCTTTTTCGATCTCCTCCGTCTTGGCGTCCTCATGGATATGCTCGACCACCACGTCGTCGTCACGAAGCTCGGACTCGTCGATGGTTTCGTATTCCTGTTCCGCATTTGCCTTCTCCAGGAAAATCTCTACAGGCATGAAGGAGCAGTACTTGCTGATGACCTCGCGGGCACGGTATTCGTTGGCGAACTCCAGACAGTCCTCGTTCAGGAACAGGGTAATCTCGGTACCGATCTCAGTACGGGTTCCCTCAGACATATCGTATTCGGTACCGCCATCGCACTCCCAGTGAACGGCTTTCGCGCCATCCTTATAGGAAAGGGTGTCGATGTGAACCTCGTCTGCTACCATGAATGCGGAGTAGAAGCCCAGTCCGAAATGACCGATGATCTGGTCGTCATTGGCCTTATCCTTGTACTTCTCCAGGAAATCAGCCGCTCCGGAAAATGCGATCTGGTTGATGTATTCCTCAACCTCGTCTGCCGTCATGCCCAGTCCGGTATCGATGAATTTCAGTGTTTTGTCCTCCGGATTTACCACCACGCGGACGCTGTCTTTATGTCCCTCCGGATAGGTGTATTCGCCAATCAGGGAAAGCTTTTTGAGCTTCGTGATAGCGTCGCAGCCGTTGGAAATCA
>USDU01000062.1 GCA_900553635.1 uncultured Lachnospiraceae bacterium
ATGGTCAGCTCTGCCATCATGGTTTCGTAGGTCCGGTTCGCGAAAATAAAATTGCCCAGGCTATAAAAAATCGGTTTCCCCTGATAATATTCGATCCCCTGCAGTACATGGGGGTGCGCGCCGATCACAGCGTCTGCCCCGGCGTCGATATACTGGCGGGCCAAGGACTTCTGATACTCCTCCGGCTCTGTGTTCCGCTCGATTCCCCAATGGACATAGACCACTACATAGTCGCACTGCTGCTTCGCCGCCTGTATCTCCCCCAGAAGCTTCGTGGGATCATAGGTGGTAAAGAGACCGGAATTGCTCCGGGACGCCGTCCAGGAATGCTCCGGAATCACACGGGTGGCTCCCAGAAAGCCAATGACCCGTCCGCCTGCCTCCATGGTTTTCAGAGCCTTTGCCTCCTCCAGGTTCTGCCCTGCTCCCACATGGAGAATGCCTGCCTCGTCCAGTGCCGTTAATGTCTCGGCAAGCGGCCCTCTGCCGAAATCCAGCATATGATTATTGGCCAGGGTCACGATGTCCGCGCCCAGCTCCGGCAGTACCGATACGTATTTCGGATCCACCCGGAAGGTATATTGCTTATCTTCCATTGCCTCACCGGTAGTTCCAAAAGGAAATTCTTGATTCAGCATGAAGATATCGGCGCCGCGGGTAATGGAAAGCAAATCTGATGTGGCCGCTGCAGAAATGCCGTTTCGCTCGTATTTTTCCTGTAAAACATCAGTCAGAAACAGGTCGCCTGCAAACAATAAGGTAACATCCTCTTTCCGGTTCTCTCCATCCGAGGCTTCTGCACCTTCCGATTCCTCTGCCCAAGCTTCAGAGGCTTCTGATTTTCCGGACGGCGTCAACACATGTACGGTCGGTACTTCCACTGACAGCTTTCCTGTTTTCTCAGTGTCCGCATTTTCCAGGGAATCCATCCCTGCATCCGCCAGAGCCTCCGCGCTTTTCCCGGGCGCAGAAAAGCCTTCCGCCGCCCACAACGCGCCGCCTACAAGGAGCGCCATGAGAACTGCCAGAATACTTATCTGAATGTATTTTATCATTTCCCTGTAAAAAGATCTTTTCCGTCCCGCCATGGATTCCGTCCCTTCACTGCCGCCGTCCATTTTATCTGATATCTATTTTACCCGTTTCCAAAGAAAAAGGCAACAGCCCTCCGGGAGGAAGGACTGCTGCCAATTCTTAATATTTTCTGTTCTCTATGCTTGTTTCTTTTTCTCCAGCGGAGTACTGTATCCGATATAATGGTTCTGATACAGAATCTGGAAAAACTTCGTAAGGCGCGGAAGAAGCGGCTCCGCCTCCTCGCCGTAGCATTCCTTTACCAGAAAGCTGATGTCGTAGATGGTCCGCTGGCCGTCCATCTGCCGCCATACAAAGCTGCCGTATTCGTCCAGACTGATATAGCTTACCTTCGGCCGCTTGAAAAACTTCTGTGCCAGCCAGTTATAGAAGCCTTTGTTCTGCACTTCTATCTCCACCAGCTTCTTTTCATTCAGCTTCCAGCTGTAGCCCGGCGCGCAGACCGGCACAAAATCCAGATAATTCTTTTTTTTCTTCATTTATTTCTTCTTTCTGCCAATGGTGACCTTGAACAGGGTCGCGGTCAGCAGGGCAAAGAATACCAGGCCGCCGATGTTGCCGTTGAGCGGGGTTCTGGAAAGAATGGTATCGCCCATCGCGTCGCCCAGGGAACCATTTGCCATGGGGATGATCGCAAAGACTGCCAGCAGGATACCTACCAGACCCTCGCCTGCGATCAGACCGGAGCAGTACAGTACGCCGTTATCAAGCATATCCTTCTTCGCCTTCTCGTCCATGCCCTTTTTCTTCTCCAGGAACAGACGAACCAGACCGCCGATCATCATCGGAGTACTCAGGTGAATCGGCAGGTACAGACCTACGGCAAAGGGAAGTACCGGGATACCCAGGACTTCCACTACGATACCGATAAACGCGCCTGCAAATACCAGAGTCCAGGGCAGGTTTCCGCCCATAACGCCCTCTACGATCATCTTCATCAGAGTCGCCTGGGGAGCCGGAAGCTCGGTGGAGCCATAGCCCCATGCTGCGTTCAGCAGGTACAGGATCGCGCCGATGGCCACTGCGGATGCTACCACACCGATGAGCTCACCGATCTGCTGACGCCAGGGTGTAGCGCCTACGATGTAACCGGTCTTCAGGTCCTGAGAGGTATCTCCGGCAATCGCTGCTGTGATACAGATCACAGAACCGATAGCGATAGCTGCTGTCATACCAGCCTGGCCTACCTGACCGGTTGCCTTCAGGATCATAGCGGTTACCAGAAGCGTCGCGATGGTCATACCGGATACCGGGTTGTTGCTGCTTCCGATCAGACCTACCATACGGGAGGATACGGTTGCAAAGAAGAAACCGAAGATGACGATCAGGAATGCGCTGAACAGATTTACCGGTACAATCGGTACCAGCCAGATAATCAGTGCAAGCGCTACGATACCGATAACGATGAACTTCATGGAAAGGTCCTTATCGGTACGCAGGTCGCTGCCGGTGCTGCCCTTGCCATAGCCCTTCATAGCGTCGCGGAAGGTGCGAACGATCAGCGGCAGGGACTTGATCAGGCTGATGACTCCGCCCGCTGCTACGGCGCCTGCGCCGATGTATTTGATGTAGTTGCTCCAGATAGCGAAGGAACCGCCTGCCGCGTACAGCTCAGCGACGCTTACACTCGCCGGGAACAGGGTGACATTCTGACCGAACAGAACGATCAGCGGCATCAGCACGAACCAACCCAGCACACCGCCTGCAAACAGATAGGAGGAAATCTTGGTTCCGCAGATATAGCCGACGCCAAGCAGAGCCGGAAGTACGTCGATACCGACGCCGGATCCCTTGTAAGCCGGAATTTCATAGTGAACCTCGCTGGGAAACAGCTTCAGGCCGTCTGTGACGAACTTGTAAGCTGCTGCCAGACCCAGACCCTTGAATACGATACCGGCCTTCTCTCCGCCTTCCTCACCTGCCAGAAGTACCTCCGCGCAAGCCTGCCCTTCCGGATAGGGAAGTACGCCGTGTTCCTGCACGATCAGGGCTTTCCGCAGCGGAACCATGAACAGAACGCCCAGGCTGCCGCCGATAGCTGCGATGATGGCAATCTCTACCAGAGACGGAGCGCTGGTGCCCCACTCGCTGGCCCACAGGAACAGGGCCGGCATGGTGAAGATAGCGCCTGCAGCTACGGACTCACCGGCGGAACCGATGGTCTGTACCATATTGTTCTCCAGAACGGAGTCCTTTTTCAGGATGACACGGATGACACCCATGGAAATAACTGCCGCCGGAATGGACGCGGATACCGTCATACCAACTCTGAGTCCCAGATACGCGTTTGCGCCGCCGAACAGAACAGCCAGCAGAATACCGAGAATGACAGAGGTCGCCGTAAACTCCGGAAGAGACTTCTCAGCCGGAATGTAAGGCTTAAAATTGTTATCACTCATAATTACTCTCCTTTTCTTCTCTTTCCGGCCTGTTTCTCCCGTCAGCACCGAAAAGGCAGTGATTTTGCTATTTTAGCATAACAGAGCAGCTTTTCGCAATCCCTTCTTCGCATTTTCCTAAGATTTCCACCATTTCCCGTAAGATATTCTACCTTCTTTTTCCATTTATGCAACAAATAAAAGCAGATGTCCGGTATTTCTGTTTTTTTTCTACCACACACCTGCTCTGTTATTTTATTTTCCTACTATTATAATAAGAAATCAGTCATTCAGTCCCTCGTCCTCTATCAGTCCGTCCCCGTCCGCCGCCGTGGTAGCCAGCTGATCGCAGCGCTCGTTCTGCGGATGACCGTCGTGGCCTTTGACCCAGATAAATTCCACCTGATGGGGCTCCTTCGCCTTTAAAAGCCGCTTCCAGAGGTCCACGTTTTTCACCGGTCCCGAGCTGCCCTTCCAGTTCTTTTTCAGCCAGGAATCCACCCAACGCTTATTGAAGGCGTCCGTCACATATTTGGAATCCGAATAGAGCTCCACCCGGCAGGGACGCGTCAGCGCTTCCAGACCTGTGATAACTGCCATCAGCTCCATCCGGTTATTGGTGGTTTTCTTATAGCCCTGGCTGTACTCCCTCTCATGGAGCTGCCCCTTACTGTCCGTATAATGCAGCACCACGCCGTAGCCGCCCGGTCCGTCCGGGTTGCCGCGGGCCGCGCCGTCCGTATAGATCTTTACAAACATTTTTTCGTCCTCCCTGTTTTCTTCTGTTCCTAATTATAGCAGTTCCCGCCGGTTCTTGCAAATAACGGCTGCATATCAACCGATATGCAGCCGTCATTTTCATGTGTAAAATCTGCCTTCCGCTCTCCTTAAATCAGGAAATATTTCAGCAGGAACAGCACAGCCAGTACATACATGACAATACTGATCTTCTTCTCCTTTGCCTTGCCTGTGGCTACATTCAGCACCACGTAAGAGATAACTCCCATGGAGATTCCCTCGGAAATGCTGTAGAAGAACGGCATAGCCGCGATACAGATAAAGGCCGGAATACCCTCGCCAAAATCGCTGAAGTCAATCAGGCCCACCTGATTGACCATATAAAAGCCTACGACAATCAGGGCCGGAGCCGTCGCGAAGGACGGGATAGCCAGGAAAATCGGAGAAAGCAGCAGAGCCAGCGCGAAAAGTACCGCGGTGGTCATGGCCGTCAGGCCGGTTCTTCCGCCCTCGGATACGCCGGAGGCGCTCTCTACGAAGGTGGTGGTGGTAGAAGTTCCCAGAAGAGCTCCTACCGTGGTTCCCACTGCGTCTGCCATCAGCGCGCCCTTGATGTTCGGAAGCTTGCCGTCCTTATCCAGCATGTCCGCCTTGGAAGCTACGCCAATCAGGGTTCCCAGAGTATCAAACATATCCACAAACAGGAACGCGAATACAATGACGATGAACTGGCTGAACGGAATCGCCGTAAAGTTCAGCTTGCAGAAAATCGGCGCCAGACTCGGAATGGAGATTCCGGCTGAAAAATCCGGAAGCAGGTTATAGAAGCCAATCTCCGGATTCGGAACATAAATGCCTGTGAGCTGGCAGATAATACCCAAAATCCAGGTGGCAAGAATGCCCCAGAGAATATTGCCCTTTACGTTCTTAATGACCAGAACAGAAGTGATCAGAACGCCTAAAATCGCCAGGAATACGGTAATTCCCACGTCATGCATGGTGCCTCCCTCTACGGCGTCCAGGGAGAAGAACTCTACCAGAGTCGCTCCGCCCACAACGATCTTGGCATTCTGCAGTCCGATAAACGCGATAAAGAAGCCGATACCTACGGATACAGCCTTTTTCAGGTTGGTCGGAATGGAGTTGAAAATCGCCTCACGGATATTGAACAGAGACAGCAGGATGAAAATCACACCCTCCACAAATACGGCTGCCAGAGCTGCCTGCCACGGATATCCCATGCCGATGACTACCGTATACGCAAAATAAGCGTTCAGTCCCATACCGGGCGCCAGCGCAAACGGATAATTTGCAAACAGAGCCATGCACACGGTACCGATCACCGCTGCCAGAACCGTCGCAGTGAAAATCGCTCCCTGGTCCATTCCCGTCGCGCCAAGGACACTGGGATTCACTGCCAGGATATACGCCATGGTCATAAATGTGGTGATACCTGCCAGAATCTCCGTTTTCACTGTGGTATGATTCTCTTTCAGTTTAAACAACTTTTCTAACATTGTTTCCCTCCTAATATCTTGTAGTGTACAAAGAACACAGTTACAAGTGTAGCATAGATACGCATTCCGGTAAACTGTTTTTATCAGGAAGGTCCACTTTTCACGGCCAAAAGACCGGAATCTCCCCCCGGCAGATCCCGATCTTCCTGTTCCGGCATTCTCTCAGATAATGATACACACCAGCCCGCCGGTGCTTTCATTTACAATCTTCTGCATGGTATCCTGAAGCTTCACCTGGCTTTCATCCCCAATCTGATAAATCTTGCTGCGGATACCGTCCTCTACCAGCTCCTCCACGGACTTGCCAAAGATATTCGTATTCCAGATTCCTTCTCCGCTCCCGGCGCTGTCCTTCAGATAGGTAATCAAATCCCGGGCCTGGTCCTCATTTCCTACGATAGGCGCAATCTCGGTCTCAATGTTGGCCCGGATCAGGTGGATACTGGGAGCTACGGAACGAATTTTTACGCCGTACTTGCTCCCCTGGTGAATCAGCTCCGGCTCCTCCAGAGTGATTTCCGCCTTCTCCGGCAGCATGACGCCATAGCCCTTTTGCCGTACGGCCCGAAGCGCCGTCTCTGCCTTCTCATACTCCCGTTTCATCCGGGACAGCTCTTTCAAAAGGGCTATCAGCTCATATTCATCCGGAATCTCACTGCCGGTCAGCTCGCCCAGCAGCTCGTAATAATATTTCTCATCCACATCGAGCTGCACCCGGGCGCTGCCGCTGTCCAGCCGCACCTCCTTAAGCACAGCCCGCTGAATATACGCGCTGTCCAACTCCAGATTCTCTTGCTTCATATCCCGGATAGTCTGAAGGCGCTCTGCCATTTCCCGGATATGGGCAATCATATCCTGCCTGATTTTATGCTCCGGCGGCAGCATTTCCGTCCAACGGGGCGCGAAAAATTCCACGCGCACCAGCGGGAACGCGTAGAGAAGCTGGGTCAGAATCTTCGTCACATCCTCTTTTTTAAGCTGCGCGCAGTTCACCGGCAGCACCGCCACGCCGTATTTCTCCTGCAGGGCAGCCGCCTCCGTGGTCACGGGCTCGCTGTAGGGCTTTTCCGAATTCAGCAGAATCAGGAACGGCTTCCCCAGGTTCTTAAGCTCCGCCACGGTCCGCTCCTCCGCCTCTATGTAATTGGCCCGGGGAATGTCGCCAAAGGAACCGTCGCAGGTCACCACGATGCCCACCGTGGCATGCTCGGCAATCACCTTCCTGGTCCCTATCTCCGCGGCTTCTGAAAATGGAATCTCTTCTTCCATCCAGGGTGTCTTCACCATGCGCTCGGCCCCGTCCTCGATATGCCCCTCGCTTCCGGGCACCAGAAAGCCCACGCAGTCAATCATCCGAAGCTTCATTTCCACATCCTCGGAAATCCGCACGCTGGCCGCTTCCTTGGGAATAAATTTGGGCTCCGTGGTCATAATCGTCTTGCCCGCCGCCGACTGGGGCAGTTCATCCCGGGTTCTGGTCCGTTCATGCTCATCCGCTATCCCCGGCAGCACGCACAGATCCATAAAATGCTTGATAAAGGTGGATTTTCCGGTCCGCACCGGCCCCACCACCCCCAGATAAATCTCGCCTCCCGTCCGGGTCTGGATATCCTGATACAGATTATATTCGGAATTTTTGTCCATAAAAATACCCCTTCCATATATGCTGTTAAAATATATGCAAAGGGTATACTTTCTATTCTGTTTCCTATTTCTGTTCCTCCTGCTCCAGAATCCGGAAGGTCATCATCACATAGAGAAGCGTGTCGTAATCATTCAAATCCAGCTTCACCAGCTCTTCGATCTTTTCCATTCGGTATAAAAAGGTACTTCGGTGGATAAACAGCTTCTTTGCGGTCTGTACTGCGTTCAGCTGACTCTCCACATAGGTCTTCAGGGTGTGATAATAATCTGTGTGATGTGCCTCGTCGTAGGCCTGCAGCTTCAAAATCCGATCTGAGCAGACCAGACGCACCGGAAGCTCTGAGCTGCTCCGCTCCAGCACGTAGTCCAGGGCCACCTCGTCGAAACGGTAAATCCAGCGATAGGGCTTTCTCCTGCAGCCCACATCCAGAGCTGTCACCGCCTGCCGGTAATAGGCATCCAACTGCTCAAAGCCTGTAAATTCATTGCTGACCCCGGCCTTTAAAAAGGTATCCTTCAGAAAGCTCTCCATTTTCTCCAGCACCTCCTCCGCTCCGCTCTCCATCAGCGTCAGGTTGACGAAAATGGCGATATTATTTTCATACTGGAAGGCGCAGCTTCCACATTTTCCCAGCATACTTTCCATGTGTTTGCAAATGAATCGGACGGTCATATTGGCCCAGTCCAGGGAATTGACCTTCAGGCTGACACAGAAATAGCGATGCGTCGCCAGCCAGCCGAATTCCGAAAACCATTTTTCAGCGCTCTTATTGTCACGACCCGGATTGGACAGTATGTCGGATAGGATACGATCCAGCCGGTGCCCGATTTCCACCCGGGAATCAATTAAGCGGGCTAGGGCCGTCTGAATATAGGCAGACAGATATTCCAGAAGCGCGCCGTCATAGGACTTGAACCGGCTTAAGCTTTCCACCATCATAATCTGATAAATAAACTGAGCATTTTCGAATAGATTCACGCGAAGAGTCCGGGCTCCGGTGATGTATTCCGGCAGGTAGTATGCCCCCCGCCTTTTCCGCTGGTTCAGGATGCGCTTGCCGTTCTGGTACTCATCGCTGGACTGAATGACAGAATCCAAATCCACCAAGCTGGATAACTCCTCCCGGGTATCAATGACGCTGGAATAGCCGATAACAAAATAGTCGGCGGAGCTTACGATAATGGGATTCAGGAAGATCCGGAAGCTCTCGTCCAGAAGCTCCTGAATATTGTCAGCCTGTCGTGTCAGCTCCTGAAGGCGCTTCTCCCACCGGTCGTAATAATCGAAAATCCGCTGAATTTCATTCAGAAGCGTAAAGGGCGACGTCTCGTCAATAACCTGAAAAACCTGGCCGTCGTTCTCGGTATTTCTTGTATGTACCTTACCCATGCAGAACAGTACTGTCCGCTCCGGAACCACCAGCATCTCCGCCGCGCCCGGCTTCTGGGTATAAATATAGATTTTGTCCGGCTGCATCTCGTCTCCGTCGTCGTAAAATAAGACCTGCTCCAGATGCAGTTCATCGGACAGGGCCTTTTTGTTCTGTAGTCCAAATTTGGATTTTAACTTATCTGCCAGGATAGCGGTGCTCAGTTTCATAATGAGAAATACCTCCTCTTTGGTATCGTCATACATAGTGTACGAAAACCTGCCCCAAAAGTCAACCTGCAGGACCTGCCACTGGCAACAAAAAAAACAGCCCTAAGCAGGATTTTGAGGGGACACCTCATTTTTTCCCGCCCGGGCCGTCTCTTAACCGGCTATGTAAGCCGCTTTTTCTTTACATATATTTTCTCTTAGCTGCCTCTACCACATGTCCAACCAGCACGGAAGTGGTTACACTTCCAACGCCGCCCGGTACCGGAGTGATAGCGTCTACGATGGGCTCAACCTCTGCGTAAGCTACGTCGCCGCAAAGCTTGCCCTCTGCATTTACGTTGATTCCAACGTCAATTACAGTCTGGCCCGGAGCCACATAATCCTTGGTTACAACGCCTGCGCGGCCTGCTGCCACGATCAGGATATCTGCCTCGCGCGCTACGCTGGGCATATCCACAGTCTTGGTGTGGCATACGGTTACGGTTGCGTTCTTCTTGATAAGCATCATAGCTGCCGGCTTTCCAACAACCAGGGAACGTCCGATTACTACTGCCTTCTTGCCTGTGCAGTCGATTCCGTAATGATCCAGGATCTCCATGCATGCCTGCGGTGTACAGGGCGGGAAGCCTACAGCCTTGCCGGTAAATACACCGGACATGGAACCATCGGTCATACAGTCTACATCCTTGGCCGGATCCAGTGCATTCTCGATCTCGGTCTGGTTCAGGTGCTTCGGAAGCGGACGGAACAGCAGAACGCCGTGAATATTGTCGTCCTTGTTCACCTTATCAACTGCTGCCAGAACCTGCTCCTGGGTAGCGTCTGCCGGAAGCAGAATCTTCTCACATGCTACGCCCAGAGTCTCGCAGCGCTTGGTTGCGCCTCTCTCATAGGAGATATCGCTCTCGTTCTCGCCTACACGGATGATTCCCAGTGTGGGGTTGATTCCCTTTTCCTTTAATGCTGCCACATCTGCTTTAATGCGCTCGTTCAGTGCTGCTGTTACTTCTTTTCCTAATAACTGCTTTGCCATTTTTTTATTTCCTTCCTTTTATTTTATCTCAGTCTCGCTGTGACACTTGCGAAAATGTCGTCCGCAATCTTGGTGTACTTCACAAGCATAGCGTCAGCCTTGGCGTTCAGCTCTGCCGCGTACTCCTTGTCCGCCATGGACTTAGTATTGATGAATACATTCAGGGAAGCTCCCTCCAGGGCTGCCTTACAGAATGCAGCGCCTACGCCTGCGTCGCTGATGGCCAGAGCGGAACCCTTTGCCGCAAACTCTACGATAAGATCCAGCGCCTCACAGCACTTCTCCATGATCTCCATGGGTACAGAGCAGGCGTCCTTCAGGACGATCGCCATGACGCGCGCCTTCTCAGCCTTCTCCTCCTCGGTCTCGCGGGGCATGCCGTAAGCCTTGGCCAGGGGCTCGAAAACCTCTGCGTCTCTCTCAATCAGACGAAGGAAATCCTTCTGAAGAGCCGTCGCCTTCTCCTTCAGCGCGTACATCTCTTCCTCTACGTCTGCGTACTTCTTCTTACCTACGGTCAGGCTGCCTACCATGTTGCCCAGGGCAGTGCCCACTGCGCCTACCAGTGCGGATGCTCCGCCGCCGCCCGGAACGGGAGCCTTGGAAGCCAGTACCTCTACAAATTCATCACATCTGCTGGTTGAAAATCCCATATCGTTCTCCTTTATGTATCAAAATACTATTTTTTTATTATATCATTGTTTCCCTATGCGCACAAGTGGGAAGGGCCTGATGGTCCTTCCCTTTGTGTCTATTTGTTTGGGTTTATAATGGGTAGCTAAATTATACCATCAGCCTTTACAGAAACGCTTGAACAGCGTTTTCTGCGGAGCATCTAAGAAAATACTGATGCAATCAGGATTTTCTTAGAACAGGCCGCTGATCTTGCCGGTCTCGTCTACGTCGATTCTCTCTGCAGCCGGTACCTTCGGCAGTCCGGGCATGGTCATGATTTCGCCGGTCAGTGCTACGATGAAGCCTGCGCCTGCGGAAATCTTCAGGTTACGAACGGTTACCTCGAAGTCCTTCGGAGCGCCCAGCTTAGTCTGGTCGTCTGTCAGGCTGTACTGTGTCTTAGCCACACAGATCGGGCAGTTACCAAAGCCCATAGCCTCAAGCTGCTTCGCCTGCTTCTGAGCGTTTGCGGTCAGGACAACTCTCTTGCCGCCGTAGATCTTGGTTACGATAGCGTTCAGCTTATCCTCAATGCTGGTTCCCTCAAGCTCGTAGGAGTATGTGAACTGATCGTTGGGCTGCTCGCAGAGACGTACCACTTCTTCTGCAAGAGCTACGCCGCCTTCGCCGCCTTTTGCCCATACTTCGGACAGAACGACATTTACACCCAACTCCTTGCACTTCTTCTCTACCAGGTCAAGCTCTGCCTTGGTATCGGTCGGGAATGCGTTGATAGCAACTACGCAGGGAAGCTTGTATACGTTGGTGATGTTGCTTACGTGCTTCAGCAGGTTCGGA
>USDU01000063.1 GCA_900553635.1 uncultured Lachnospiraceae bacterium
CCCAAGCGCTGAAGTTCTCCTTGTCAAAAAGTTCTTTTATATTATCAAATTTCATAGTTGCCTCCAAGCAGTTTTCACTTTGTAACAATTTCGTAACAAATCGATTGTAACAAACTTGAGCCAAAAAGGCAACCGTAAATTGTGATAAATTTGTGAAAATTGTGTAACGCCTTTCAAAAATCAATCATTTCCAGGCGTCTTGTCTCTTCCGAATAGAGATAAACCGTATCCGACAGTACTTCCGTACTGCGCACCTGGGTCCGGTTCATTTCCTGCACCAGGGCGCACAGCTCCCGGCTGTCGCCCACTGCGGAAGCCGGAATCAGAATCACTTCGTGGACGCTGCTGGGAATCAGATAATAGCTTTCCTCCAGCCGCCGGAAGCATTCTCCCAGGGCTCCGTCGTAGAGCAGGCAGGCCGCCCCAAAGGATTTCCGGCTGTTGGTCAGCACATACATGGGGACGCCTGCGTATTCCGGCTCCTGCTTTCCTTCCGACAGCTCGTAAATCATATCCTCCATGCTGACCAGTCTCTTTGGCAGCAGTTTTTCCGTATTCTCCTTCGCCGCCTCATAGAGCCAGGATGTATTTTTGCCCCAGAGCTCCAGATGGCTGTTACGAATCAACACTGTGGCATGTCCCACCGGAGTATCCGTCAGCAGGCTGTAGAATACCACTGCCAAATCAAGAAAGGGCAGATGGGGAATCTCCTGTAAAAGCTCCCGGTTTTTCTCATAATTGATGAGTCGATAGGCCACCGTGGGCCGCACCCGTTCCGGTTCCCGGAAGAAATCCACGTCAAAATGCTCCTCAAAGTCTGAATCTTCACAGCATTCCAGAATCTGATCACAGATCCCCCGAAGGGATCTGCCGTCCAGATACTCCCTGTAATAGGAATCCAGATAAATCATGGGCGCTACCCGTTTCCCCTCTTTGCGTACTGAGAGTCCGTCCATGATGATTCCATTGTTTTTCTCCAGTGGAATCAGCTGCAGTCTGGTTCCACCGGGCAAAGATTCACGAAGGAAGCCTGTCACGGAACCCACAAATTCCTGATAGTTCATAATATTTTCCTTTCTTAACTACGTTTCGTATGCTTCTCTTTCGTGTTTTTATCTTTTTTTCGTTCCCGGGGAAGGATGCAGCGACGCGCTGCTGAAATTTTGAAGTTGTTCTCATTATACTGGGAGAGTTTTCCTTTTGCAAGGAGTTTATAAAAATTTCATTTTTAACTTTTTTCATTTTTTGCTTGCACACCGGCAAGTTTTGTTGTAATATAGATAGGTAGCTGATATGCATCTGTAGCTCAGTGGATAGAGCACTGGCCTCCGACGCCAGGTGCCGCTAGTTCGAATCTAGTCAGATGCACTTCATTATACGTTTTCCGCGCCGCTGTCCTTCGGGATGGCGGCGCGGTTTTTTGCTCTATAGGAAATACCCTATCGAATAGAATCCCAGACATAAAGAGGAGTCCCGCTTTCCGCGAACCCCCTCTTTTTATATGAACTGACTTTATTACAATCTGATAACTTAGACTCTGGACAGATACTCGCCTGTACGGGTATCGATCTTGATCTTGTCGCCCTGCTCTACGAACAGCGGTACGTATACAACTGCGCCTGTCTCTACAGTAGCCGGCTTGGTTGCGCCTGTAGCTGTGTCGCCCTTGAAGCCCGGCTCGGTCTCGGTGATCTCCAGCTCTACGAAGAGAGGCGGCTCAACCGCAAATACGTTGCCATTGTAGGAACATACCTTAACCATCTCGTTCTCTTTTACGAACTTCAGGGAATCTCCGATATCATCCTTGTTCAGAGCGATCTGATCGTAGTTCTCTGTGTTCATGAAGTTGTACAGATCTCCGTCGTTATACAGATACTGCATCTCTACACGGTCGATTCTTGCTGCCGGGAACTTCTCGGTCGGACGGAAGGTCTTCTCAACCACGCCGCCGTTGATGATGTTCTTCAGCTTTGTTCTTACGAAAGCCGCGCCCTTACCCGGCTTTACATGCTGGAACTCCATGATCTGATATACGTTGCCTTCAATCTCAAGTGTAACGCCGTTTCTAAAATCTCCTGCTGAAATCATATTAAAATTTCCTCCTAATGTCTTAAGCGCAACCCTCTGCGCATGAAAATTTAACTTGTAACTGCTCGCACACAATTACCTAAATTGTATTCTATAATAAAACCGTCGCTTTTTCAAGACTTTTCTGCATCCATTCCTATACTTCTGTCAATTCTTTTGGCGAATGGGTCAGATTGCGGATGCCGTTCTCTGTAAGAACCACCATATCCTCGATGCGGACGCCCCCAAAATCCGGGATGTAGATACCGGGCTCCACGGTCTCGATCATGCCCGGACGCAGCACATGTCCGTCCTTGGGCGACAGGGCCGGCTTCTCATGAATCTCCAGTCCCACGGAATGCCCTAGGGAATGACCAAAATACTGCCCGTAGCCTGCCTTCTCTATGACGTCCCTGGCCAGCCTGTCGCCCTCGGCGCAGGTCATGCCCGGGCGCAGACCTTTTAATGCAGTCAACTGTGCCTTCAGCACCACGTTGTAGACCTCTTTTTGTCGCTCGCTTGCTTTTCCAATGACCACGGTACGGGTCATATCAGAACAGTAGCCATGATACCGGCAGCCGAAATCCATGGTCACAAAGTCGCCTGCTTCCAGCTTTTTCTCTGAAGGGACCGCATGGGGCATGGCCGAATGATATCCTGAAGCCACGATGGTATCGAAGCTGGTTCCCTCTGCTCCGTGGCTTCGCATATAGTATTCCAGCTTGGCCGCGATTTCCAGCTCAGTGACGCCCGGCTTCAGTTCATTTAAAATATAGGAAAATGCCGCGTCGCCGATGCTCTCTGCCTTCTCCATCCACTGCAGTTCCTGCTCATTTTTAATCACACGAAGCTCCGACAGGCTGTCGCCCAGCATAAACCAGTGCTCCGGCCCAAAGCCCGATTTCTTCCAGAGGCTGTTCCAGGTACCGTAAAGCATGGCATTTTCCTCAAAGCCCAGGCGCTCCACACCGTCTTCCCGAAGAAGCTCGCCAAGCATCACGCCATAGCTCCGCTCCCGGCTCATGGTCTGAACCTCACATCCTTTTCCTTCCTCTTCCGCCTGCAGGGTATAGCGGCTATCCGTCAGAATCACTTTCCGCTCCGGAGTCAGGTACAGATAACTCTCCGTGCCCGCAAAGCCGCTGAGATAGCGGATATTGGCTGGAGAGGATACAAGCGCCGCGTCCACATTTTTTTCCTTTAAAAGCTCCGATATCTTCTCTGCTGTCATTTCTTTGCTTCCCTTCTTTTATAGAAAAACAGCACAATCTTTTCCAGATAGCGCTTCAACACAATCTGAATCTCCTCATGGGGATCGATGGGTTTTGTGAGAATCGAGTACATGCCCGTCCGGTTGGCCCCCCATACATCGGTGAAAAGCTGGTCGCCGACAAACAATGTATTGGCCTTATCTGTACCCATGCGGAGCATGCCCTCCTCGTAGCCCCTCCGGCTTGGCTTGTCCGCTTTGTATACAAAGGGCGTCTCCATGGCGTCCGCGAAAGGACGCACCCGGGGTTCCTTATTATTGGAAATGAGACAGGTGGCGAAGCCCATCTCGTGAAGCCGCTGAAAGAGCTCCACGCTCTGTGCGGTAGCGGGAGCTCCATGAGGTACCAGGGTATTGTCCACATCAAACAGGATGCCGCGGTAGCCCCTGCGATACAGACCTTCAAAATCAATTTCATAGGTGGAATCTACGTATTCTTTCGGGTAAAATGCCTGAAACAAAATCATTTCTCCTTACTAATTTCCTAACATTTTCTTCAGCTCGCTTAAGAAGGTATTTACATCCTTAAACTCCCTGTATACAGAGGCAAAGCGCACGTAGGCCACGGAATCCAGATCCTTTAAGCGATCCATGACCATCTCGCCGATGACAGAGCTTGGAATCTCCCGCTCCTCCCGGTTGAAAATATCACTCTCGATGCCGTCTATCATGGCATTGATGTTCTTTAAGGGCACCGGCCGCTTGTGGCAGGCTCTTAAGATACCGTCCTCAATCTTACTTCTGTCATAATGCTCCCGGTTGTTATCCTTCTTTATTACCATGACCGGAATCGTCTCGATCTTCTCATAGGTGGTAAACCGCTTGCCGCATGCGTCGCAGAGACGGCGGCGGCGGATTGAGCTGTTGTCGTCTGCCGGTCTTGAATCAATCACGCGTGTATTTTCCTGACTGCAAAATGGGCACTTCATTCCATTATCCTCCGGTTTTTTGATGGTTCCAGTATAGTACATCTTCTGGTTTTATGTCAATCATTGTCATAGGAAATGATAAGAAATCGCCGGAAAAAGATTTTTAAACTTCTGCACATCTCCGTTTCTATTGCATAAAATAATTTAAGAAACTTTCTTCCAGGAGCATCTCATGACTTTCTGTGAACTGCGTGAAAAAGATGTTATTAATATCCATGACTGCAAGCGCCTGGGCTGTGTATCCGATCTGGTCTTTGATCCCAAAAACGGCTGTATCCTGGCGTTACTTACCACCACCAGCGAAAAGCTCTGGGGTTTCCTGGGGAAAGAAAATGAGTGTGAGATTCCCTGGTGTAAGATCCGGCAAATCGGGCCGGACATTATATTGGTTGATATAGATGAAAAGCTGCATAGACAGCCATAAAGAATGGCCGCAAAAAGGAACTGTATCCAAGTTCTATTCCAGTTCCTTTTGTACGCTTTCGCTATTCATTTTCACATTGGCTATTTTCTCTTTACCCCATGGGAATCTCCTTCGGCACCCAGATCCGGCTGCCCTCGTCGATGCCCGGCTGGGTCATCCGCACCCGGATGGTTCCGTCTGGGAACTCATAATTTACCCACACATCGCCGCCATCCGCGTCTTCCGTCTTCCCTATGCCGCCGGACACGTGCAGAGTCGTCTCCAGTGCCTTCGCCGGTGTGGAAAATGCTTCCCCATAATAAGACGGATAGGACTCTGCCACATCGTTCTGTACCAGATAGGAAGCGAAGCTGGAATCCAGATCTGCCGTTTCGTCCGTGGGCTTCAGATAATCCGGCTGCCACATCCGGTAAGCCTCCTCAAATTCTGCAGCACTGGTGATATCATCGTAATATTTCGTTTTCCAGGCCGTCACACGGTAGGTATCCCCGTTCTTTTCCAGTGTAATATAATCCTTCCAGGACCACCACAAAGGATCGCTGGTCATGGACGGATAGGTAATCTCTGCCTCTGCATTGCCGTCTCCAATGCTCAGGCTGATGGTCGGGCCGTCTGCCAGAAATGGGCTGGATACGCCCATGGTCTTGGTCCCGTCTTCCAGCACCTGGATACCCAGGTCGTCACTGTGCTGCAGCACCGGGCTCAACAATTCCCAGACGGTATCCGCGTCCCGATTGCCTGCCGCTTCCGCAAAGGTTTTTACCACCTCGTAAATTTTTTCCTCATCACCACCCAGCTTCAGATTTTCACCGGATACAAAGGAAGCCGTATCATCTCCGCTGCTCAGTTTTCCGGCCAGAAAGATGGAAGTGGGACCGTCCGCGCCGCCGATGATGTCCTCGTCGAAAGTCGAAGCCGGATTGGACAGGCAGAACCAGGCTGCGCCCGCCACCAGCGCCACGGCTGCCGCCGCGATTCCTGCCCTGGTCTTTTTATATCGGAGAATATTCTTAATCCGGCTCTTCACGGAATTCTCTCCGAAAGCCACCGGCGTACCAGTCAGAAACGCGCCCGGTGCGGAAAGCTTCAGCAAGAAGGTACTGTAACGCTTCTTTTCCTCCGTCCCCCAACTGTTCCAGCACCTGTTCATCGCAGGCCATCTCCATATCCCGGGCCAGCAGTATAAAGGCCAGCCACAGCAGGGGATTGAACCAGTGTACCGCACATACCAGCCAGGCCAGCAATTTTACCCGGGAATCCTGACGCCGCTTATGGGTCTTCTCATGCGTCAGTACCAGAATCCGTTCTTCTGATGTAAGTCCTGCCGGGAGATAAATCCGCGGCCGGAAAAAGCCCATCAGGAAGGCAGAGCCTATCCAATCTGACTCATAGACGCCCTCTTCCAGCTTCACTGCCAGAGCAGTCTTCCGACGCAGCCGCAGCCAGGAAAACAGACCGTAAAGCAACACCACTGTCACGCCGCCCAGCCAGATTCCAAACAGGATATTTTCCAATATAACCTCTGCTCCTGCCTCCGTTACCGTCGCCGCATTTACAGCCGCAGCGCCCTTTCCATCGCTCAGTGCGCTTCCTATGCGCTCCAGCACTGCTGTTATCCTTGCGCTCTGGTATCCGGCCAGAGTAAAGGTCATTCTTCCACCTGTCGAGTGAAAGCCCGGCACTCCATTCAGAATCCGGTAAAGACTGAAAGGCGACTGAAATGAAACCGAACACACCGCCCGGAAGAAGACCGGCAGCCACAAAAACGTCAGATATCGCTTGGGCAGCCGCGCCAGAAGCACCCGCACCGCCAGAACCAGCAGAACCGCCAGTGAAGCAGCCAGAGTCAGATTCCCTAATACCGTCATAAAGTCCGTCATCTCATATCCTCCCCGTCTTCCTGATAAGTGTCAATCAGCTGCTTCAGTTCCTCAGCCTCTTTCCGGCTAAGCTTCTTCTCTCCCAGGAATGCTGCCACAAAGCCCGGCAGAGAATGGTCAAACCATTTTTCCACCACAGCCTGGCTCTCGTAACGCTGCACAGTCTCCTTCTTTACCAGGGCTGTCACAGCCCCATTCTCATTTTTCAGAATTTTCCGTTCTACCAGCTTTCGAAGCACTGTGTAAGTGGTCGATTTCTTCCAGCCCAGTCTCGGCAGGCATTCCTTGTAAAGTTCTGTGGAGCTTAAGGGCTCCTTTTCCCATACAATCTCCAGCAGACGGTATTCCGCGTCGTATAATTTTAAATCTTCCATTGAGAATTTGCACCTCCATATCTTTTCCATGTTATATAGTCTATCGCTTTAAACCGGTTTATCTAATTAAACCTTACCATAAACAGCTGCACCTGTCAATCTGCCAATTCTTAAGTTTTTCTTTCTTTTCCGGATCTGAAAAGGACGAAAAACCTTTCCGGCTTTTCGTCCCACTACCATATCCGCTATCTATACCTCCAGCAGATCAATTTTCTGCCCGATATACTGTCGCACATCGTCCTTCTCCATTCCCAGCACGACAGCCAGCTCCGCATACAGATGCTCCTCCGCCGTATGGAAATACCGATCGTCCACCGTAGTGGCCCGCTTGCCTTCCGCCTCACGCTTCCGGCTCCGGAGATAGGAGGTCTTGATAATCCGGATCCATTCCCCCGGCTTACCGCTTTTGATGGCTTCTTTGTAAAGGCGCTCCCGTTCCTTATCGTCTGTCTCCGTCAGTTCCTCATTCTCCGGAATCCGCTCCACCAGCGCTTCCGCCTCTGCCTTATTCTTGACGGCCCGCATGGCGATTTTACTGTTGTCCACCGGTGTGAAAATGGTGTTGCCCTTCTGAAAGCAGGGGCGAAGCACATAGTAAAGCTTCTCCCCGGAGGCTCCCTTCATCTTCATTCCCGTAATCTCTTCCACCAGACACACGCCTGTCGTTCCATATACAATATAGCCGCCTTTTTCAAACATGAGAAACCTCCCTCTTATCATCAGTCGTTCTATCTTTCACACAAAAAAACCGCGCGCAGTCAGCGAAACGGTTTATTAGCTACTATATTTTAATATTACCAGAATATTTTCTGTTTTTCTAATGTTTTTTCGTCTGTTTTCTGTTTTTCGTGATTTTGCATGATACACACGGATCCGTTTTTGTGCGTTTTTTCCATACTTTTGCGGCTCGGGGACGTGAAAAAGGCAGGTCGGCCTTGCAGCCTCCTGCCCTTTTCTTCTGTCCCGTATGTAAAGTCTTGTTATGGAAATATAATAGAACTATCTTTTTATACCAGCTCTTTCATATCCTATTCCTCCTCTATGATATACAGAAAGAACGCGGTTCTCTCTGAAATCGGTATTCTTACCTGGAGTGTAGTCTCCGCCATCTCGAAGAATTTCTCCATAATCAGGAACACATCCGGGTATTCCTTTTTCACCCGGTAATACTCCTGGTTGAACTCGCCGTTGGGATCCTCGGTGACCTCTCCGGAGAGCCAGCGCTTCACGGCCATGCTCATATGAATCACCAGACCCAGCATGGCGTCCTGACCCATCCGGATCTGGGGCGGAAGCTTGGCCACATATTCCAGCAGCGCCAGAATCAGGTCGCTCATGGTTCCGGCTGCCTCGGCCAGATTTTTCCCGGAATTCTGTCCCTGAAGCTGTACCGATACGGGCATCTCGGGCTTGGACTGGAACGAGGCCTGGTTCTTCTGCTTCATAGGAAGCTCGTCCACCAGCTTTCCATATTTCAGGAAGTCCTGGATTCTCTGAATATCCTCCGCCAGCAGCACACCGGAAATCTTCACTACCGGCACCAGGCTGTTCTCCAACGGAATCGTGGAAATGGCAAAATCCACGCCCTTCAGATCACTGGCCTTTAAAAGCTGATAGGGGGAAACCTGTCCCACCACATTCAGCATCGGGAATACATGCTTGATACGGAGCGTCAGGAAATGGGACAGGCCCTTACCGGTGGCGCAGACCACCATGACATTTTTCCGTTCGCTCTCCGCCTGGATTCCATTTTTATATAAGTAAACTGCCAGATAGCAGATTTCCATCACGCCGAGCTTCTGCCCGATCTCGTCCTCGATAATTTCCGCAAGCTTCTCTGCCAGCTGGAAATAGGAATAATAGTATTCCTGAATTTCCCGGAGCACGTAGGTGTTTTCCTCCGCCTGATGCTCCGCTTCGCTCATAGTCAGGTAATTCTTGATATGTTCCTCCAGATCCCGCCGCAGACTCTGAAGCTCGAAGCTTTCCCTCTCCTCGCCATTTTCCAGATAGGACATGATCCGCTCCATGATACGCTCCAGAATCTCATCCCGTACCCGGTAGCCCTCGGTACAGACGCCATAATCGCGAAGAACCGCGGAAAGCCTCTGAAGCTCCTGTCGATTGCAGCCCCGGCTGTCCTCCTCGCAGAGCTTGGTCAGAAGCTCATAGGGATATCCCTCCTCCGCGTCCAGCTCTTCCCGGCTCTCCTCCAGCACCGCTGCCCGGATCTGCCGGATGATACAGTAGCTCAGGAGATTCAGGTAAACGGTATTGGAAATCCATACGTTGTACTTGCCGTTCAGCTGCCGGATTTTTCGACTCATATCCCGGATGGACTGGCCGGTCACGCGGCTCTTCAACTCCTCCGGCAGCAGAAGATACCAGTCCTCCGCTGTGTAGCTTCCCATGAACCGGGCGGTCAGAAGCTTTACCGCCTGTTTTCTGAGCGTAAGCTCGTCGCCCTCCAGGCGGTAGCCCTGGGCCTTCCGGATATCCAGCCGGAAGCTTCCGCCGAAATATTCCTCCAGGCGGCCCAGGCCTCTGGTCAGCGTGGACTTAGAAGCCAGATAAACCTCCGCCAGTTTTTCTGCAGTCACATAACCTTTCTGGCTGAACAGGTAGAAAAACAGACTGGCAAAGCGCTGTTCCTCATCGCCGTCTACGAAGCTTCCCTTACTTCCGCTATCCCACTGGACCAGCAGAGCCGAACAGTCCGGCTTCTGGGCGGCCGGAATAAAATATCCTTTCTTAGTCAGGTAGCCAATTTCAATACCGTATTCCTGACAAATCCGCTTCAAATCCTGCATATCATACCGGATGGTCCGTTCGCTCTTCTGAAGCTTCTCCTTTAAGGTGGCAATATCCAGAGGAACACCCGCCATCATCAGCTGTCTGAAAATCTCAATCTGTCTCGGTTTTGGAATTTCTCTCATGTGCTCCGCCGCCTTTCTTTCTCAGATAATACCGTATTTCTCAAGGGCCTGGGCAATGCCGTCCTCATTGTTGCTGCCGGTCACAGCAAAGGCGTGATCCTTCACATAATCCGCCGCGTTTTCCATGGCGATACCATAGGCTACGCTGTGGAACATATCCACATCGTTTTCGCCGTCTCCGAATGCGATGACCTCTTCCGGCTTAATCCCCTCCCGTTCCATCAGCTCCTTCAGTGTCCGTCCCTTGGTGATTCCCTTGGGCGCAATCTCGATGAGCCTGGGATCCGTCCGGACGATCTCGTATCGGTCCGCATACGCCTCCGTCAGCATTTTGTAAAGCTCGTTGATCCACTCCGGATTGTCCGTGGCATTGATCTTATTCAGGCTGTCCGGCAGTTCCTCCATGGACGTAATCTCGATGAGTCTGGGATAACCATTGATATTCTCGGTCACCCAGGACCAGGCTCCGGCCACCATAGGGTGATCCTCCGAATATCCTTTTTTAACACGCTCCCGCTCCTTAATGGGCCTCATCCAATCCGGAATCCAATAATGGATGGCGTCGTCCTCGTAACACTGAATTTCCACCTCCCAGTTCTGAAGGATCGGAAAGAGCAGCGCTGCGTCCGCCTGAACGAGGCAGGTCTTTTTATGGCGTCCGCCCTCGGTCAGGTCGTTGACGGTCAATCCGTTATTTTCAATGAGACAGCCACCGTACTTCAGAAGCTCCAGCTCCCTGGCGTAGGGCATCTGCCGCACATAGCTGCGACCACTGGCCAGAATCAGGCGGATGCCTTTTTTCTGACAGACCATCAGCGCCTCCTTTGTGCGCGCTCCAATCTCATCTCTGCCGTTCAGCAATGTACCGTCCATATCGGTTACAATCCACTTTACATTCATTTTACTTACCCCTTATATGTCTGTAATCATAGCATAGCTTTTCACTTCAATAGCCACTATTTCTTTGCACTTTTCTCTGTATACATTGCAAAAATGAATCTGTTTTGTCAAGGTCTAATATTTTTTTTATTTTCAGAAAACCTGCATAGAAAAATTTCCATTCGGAAATCTTGTTATTATCAAATTTTTACAGGAGGCGTATACCGGATGGCACTGAATAAGGTTGAAATTTGCGGGGTAAATACAGCGAAACTGCCTGTCCTGACACAGGAAGAAAAGGACGCTTTATGGAAACGGATTACAGCGGGTGACGCAACCGCCCGGGAGCTTTATATCAAGGGCAATCTCCGGCTGGTTTTGAGCGTTATCAAGCGATTTTCAGGAAGTTCGGAAAATGCGGACGACCTGTTCCAGATCGGGTGTATCGGTCTCATGAAAGCCATCGACAATTTTGACAACACCCTGGGCGTCAAATTTTCCACTTATGCAGTCCCCATGATCGCCGGGGAAATCCGCCGTTATCTCCGGGATAACAACAGTATCCGGGTCAGCCGTTCCTTACGGGATACGGCCTACAAGGCTATTTACGCCAGGGAAAATCTGACCCGCCAGTATGCCAGGGAACCATGCTTAAGCGAAATCGCCACGGAAATCGGCATTCCGGACGAGGAAATCGTCTTTGCCCTGGA
>USDU01000064.1 GCA_900553635.1 uncultured Lachnospiraceae bacterium
AAATACCGACCTCCAATCGTTAGATTTTTAGGTCTAACTTTTGGGGGTCGGTACATTCCGGGTCTCTTTTTTATTAAAAAAACATGGATTGACGGTACTCTCACATTGCAGTAAACTAATCGTAATTGAAAGGCTACAAACAAAAGGCTATAAAATAAAGAAAGATGCGACAAAGCAGTTGCCGGGCTGAAAGTCGGCAATTTGTGAGTAGAAGGAGGACGCAGCTATGGCAATTTCATATGGAAAAATGGTAATCATCGGCGCCGGTAAGGTGGGAAGCGCGATTTTGAATTCGGTTCTGCGGATGAATATCCTGGATGAGATCGTGGTGGTGAACCGCAACCAGAAAAAGGCCCTGGGCGAGGTGCTGGACGCCAGCCACACCACGGCGTTCGCCTACAGCGCCAATGCGAATATCCATGTGGGCGGCTACGAGGAGTGCGCGGACGCCCAGATCATCGTGGTGACTGCAGGCCCCAGCATCCAGCCGGGTAATTCCCGTGACCGTATGGTGCTGCTTGAGAAAAATGTCAACGTCATGAACGATATTATGGAGCAGATCACCCGCTATACCCGGGAGGCCATCATCATCGTGGTGTCCAATCCGCTGGACATCCTGACCTACATTGCCCAGAAGAAATTCGACTATCCGGCCAATAAGATTTTCGGTACAGGCACTTTGCTTGACACCGCACGCTTCAATAAGATGCTGGGCGACCTCTGCGGCGTGGACGCCAAGAACGTGACCGGTTTCGTGCTGGGCGAGCACGGCTCCACCTCCTTTATCCCCTGGAATACCGTGAACATCGTGGGCGTGCCATTTTCGGAATTCGAGAAACAGTTTGAATTAAAGGAAAAACTCGACAAAGAAAAGCTGCTCCATGATACGAAGGTCATCGGCCTGGATATCGTAGAGCTGAAGGGCTACACCAGCTCCGGCGTGGCCTTAAGCGCCTGCCGTCTGATCGGCAGCATTGTCCGCAACGAGAAATCCGTCGTGCCGGTTTCTACAGTTCTGTCGGGACAGTACGGCCTCACCGGAGCAGCCATGAGCCTGCCCTGCGTTATTTCCAAGAACGGCATTGACCGGGTACTGGAGCTGCCCCTGGACGAGCAGGGAAAGAGCGACCTGCAGAAGTGCTATGAGCATCTGCGGACGGCCATCGAGAGCGTGTATACAGAAGCATGAGTCATTAGGTACCGCCAGTCATAAAGAGGACTGGCGGTAATTTTATGTAACAGTTTGATGGATATAAATTTATGCATTACTAAGAATTTCTCAGGAGTTACGTAGTCATATTTTAAATAGGTAATCTGGGTAAAAATTTGGTAAATTCCTGTATACAATATATAAATCTATATACAGACCTGACGGTATATGATATAATGCCCTTTGGTAACAATTTATAACAATAGAATAATATGCAAAATAGGTTTTCATGCGTCAAGTGTTCAGCGGATAGGGAGTTGCCGCCGAAACGAAAAGTTCGTCTTACGGTATGGAGACCGCACCCGTTGCAGCAATATAAGATTAAATGAACAGCGTCTCATATTGTGAAGGGATATTTTCGTCATATGTTCTGTCACAGCCTGGAGGTGCTGTTTTTATGATGGATTATGAGAAAATCAAGGCCGGAGTCCAGCTTATGCTGGAGGGAATCGGCGAGGATGTAACAAGAGAAGGCTTATTGGAGACGCCGGATCGGATTGCGCGTATGTGCGCTGAGATCTACGGCGGCCTGTATGAGGATGCGTCGGTGCATCTGAAAAAACAATTCACAGTCGAGCGGAACGACATCGTAGTAGAGAAGGATATCACCTTCTATTCCGTGTGCGAACATCATTTACTCCCCTTTTACGGAAAAGCGCATATCGGGTATATACCGAACGGTAAAGTAGTAGGCTTAAGCAAGCTGGCCCGTACCGTAGATGTATTTGCCAGAAGACCCCAGATTCAGGAAAAGCTCACGTCCCAGATCGCGGACGCGCTGGAGGAAAGCCTGGATCCCCAGGGTATTATCGTCATGCTGGAGGCTGAGCACATGTGTATGACCATGCGCGGCATCAAAAAGCCCGGCAGCAAGACCGTCACCATGGTGACCACCGGCTGCTTTGAGAACAATTTTGAACTGCAGAACCGTTTTCTGAGCATGGTGCGCCAGTAATGGGCGGCATGGAGCGCGTAAACCGGATCTGGAATCACCCGGCCTATCAGGAGGCCCTGGGAAAGCTGACGGCCTACGAGGCAGAGCGGGAATTCTGCCGCCATACGCCGGAGCATTTTCTTGCTGTGGCCCGCCTGACTTATCTGCTTGCCCTGGAAAATGGGGTGGCCGCCGATCGGGAAGTTATCTACGCAGCAGGGCTCCTGCACGATATGGGCAGATATCTCCAGTATGAAAATGGGACGCCCCACGACGAAGCAGGCGTCATGTTGGCCGGGCCCATTTTGCAGGACTGTGGTTTTTCGGAAGGCGAGAGCGCTGAAGTGCTGAAGCTCATCGGAAGCCACCGGACCAAAAGCGACAAGGCCGACCTGCCGGGATTGTTCTACCGGGCGGACAAGCTGTCGCGGAACTGTTTTCTATGTCCGGCCCAGGCAGACTGCAACTGGCCGGAGGAGAAGAAAAATTTAGAAATTCGATTATAGCCCGGAAAGGAGAGTAATTGTTTCATAAAGCCGGAAGTAATTATTGCGGAGGGCGCAGAACAGTTACGGTGAAAATTTATGAAAATCGGAAGCAAAGAATTCAACGTAAAAAATAAAACCTATATCATGGGAATTCTGAATGTAACCCCGGATTCCTTCTCTGACGGCGGCAAATGGAATCACATGGACGCAGCGCTGGCCCATGCGGAGGATATGATCCGCGAAGGCACCGCCATTCTGGATATCGGCGGCGAATCCACCCGTCCCGGACACCAGCAGATTACCGAGGACGAGGAAATCCAGCGGGTAGCTCCGGTCATCGAAGCAGTGAAAGCCCGCTTCGATGTCCCTGTGTCCATCGATACCTACAAGGCAAAGGTGGCAGCCGCAGCCATCGAGGCAGGCGCCGATCTGGTCAACGATATCTGGGGCCTGAAATACGACCTGGAGATGGCCGGACTCATCGCCCGCACCGGAGTGGCCTGCTGTCTGATGCACAATAAGAACAATACAGAGTATCAGGATTTCTACCCGGATATGCTGCAGGAAACCGCGGAGTGCGTAAAGCTTGCGAAGGAAGCGGGTATCGCCGACGATAAGATTATCCTTGATCCGGGCGTAGGTTTTGGAAAAAATTACGAGCAGAATCTGGAGACCATTTTACATATGGAGCGGTTCCATGAGCTGGGCTATCCCATGCTGCTTGGCACATCCCGTAAATCCGTTATCGGTCTGACCCTGGATTTGCTGGCGGATCAGAGAGTAGAGGGAACCCTGGTGACGACCGTGATGGCTGTGATGAAAAAGTACGCCTTTGTCCGGGTTCACGACATCAAAGAAAATCAGCGCACGATCCAGATGACCGAGGCGATTCTGAGAGCAGGAGAGAACTAAATGGATAAAATACAGATCAAAAACCTGGAAATATTTGCCAATCACGGCGTATTCCCGGAAGAAAATAAACTGGGACAGAAATTTGTCATTTCCGCGACCCTTTACACTTCCACCCGGAAGGCGGGAAAGACGGACGATTTGACTGCCTCCATTCATTACGGCGAGGTCAGCCAGTTCATCACAAAATTTGTTCGGGAGCACACCTGGAAGCTATTGGAAACGGTGGTGGAGCAGTTAGCAGAGGCTATGCTTCTGAACATCCCCCATCTGGAAAAGGTGGAGCTGGAGATCAAAAAACCCTGGGCTCCGGTGGGACTGCCCCTGGAGACCGTGTCTGTCTCCATCGAGCGGGGCTGGCACACCGCCTACATCGCTATGGGATCTAACATGGGCGACAAAAAAGCTTATCTGGACATGAGCGTGCTTGGACTGCAGCTCACGAAAGGCTGTATCGTAGAGACAGTGGCCGATTACCTGGCCACCGAGCCCTACGGCTACACCGATCAGGACGAATTCCTGAACAGCGTCATGAAGATCCGAACCATTCTGCCGCCCCACGAGCTCCTCGACCGGCTCCATGAGCTGGAGCAGGAGGCCAACCGGGTCCGCGTGATCCACTGGGGTCCCCGGACGCTGGATCTGGATATTTTATTGTACGATGATCTGATTCTTGACGATGAGGAGCTTCATATTCCCCATATCGAGATGCACAAGCGGGATTTCGTGCTGATTCCGTTGGCACAGATCGCGCCCTGGGTGCGGCATCCGGTGTATAACCAGACGGTGCAGGAGCTGCTGGATAGATTAAAATAAGAAAAGCGGCGGCGGTTTTCACATAGACGGGATTACGGAAAAACAGTAAAAAATAAAAAGCAAGACAGGACTGTATCATGGAAATTTAGGATACGTCCTGTCTTGCTTTTTGCTATAAAGAAACGGAGGAGGAGGGATTTGAACCCTCGCGCCGGTGCTACCGACCTACTGGTGTTCGAAGCCAGACCCTTCAGCCACTTGGGTACTCCTCCATTGCTGAGAACCAGCGACTAATAGTATAATATATTTTCCGATGCATTTCAAGAGCGGGATTTCAAAATCGCCTGCCTGTGTTATGGTACAGAGGATCTGATTTATATAAAAGAAAACCATTTTGGTGCTTCACTACATTCTATAAGTGTAAGATAAAATTCTTATAAGTCGACTTAAAGAAGAAAGGTAAAAGGATAACCATTTATGAATGATCATGAAATCGAGCAGTTTATCCTTACATATGGCTGTGATATTCTGCGCTTTTGCCGAATGACTGCCGGCGGAAGCGAGGCAGGAGACGATCTGTATCAGGATACCATGCTGAAGCTGACTGAAAAAAAGCAGACATTACTGCTTGGCCCGCACACGAAAAGTTATGCCTTATCCACAGCCTTGTTTCTCTGGAAAAACAGCAGAAGAAAATACGCCGCAAGAAACCGCATACTTCCTATGGAAAGTGTGGAGGCGCTGGAAGATACCGGCTGGCAGTGTCCGGCTCAGGCCAGTGTCATTTCCCCGGAGCAGGAGCTTTTGCAGCAAAATGAACTGGAGACGGTACGAGGTGTTGTTGCCGCTTTGCCTGAGAAATATAAGCTGCCCGTTTACCTGTTTTATTCTGCCGATATGCGGATCTCCGAAATAGCGGAAATTCTGCACATTCCGGAGGGGACGGTAAAAACAAGGCTCAGAAAGGCGAAAAATTTATTAAAAGCCAGATTGGAGGCACTCGGTTATGAACGATGAGAGACTGGAGCAGCTTTTAAAGCAGGCCCTTATTCCTGAAATTAAGGAGGACGATTTGAAAATGAAGAGAAAGATAAGAAGTTCATCTGTAACTCATAAAACTGTTCCAAGAAGAACGATAAAAAATCGGAGGCACCTTCCGGCAGCAGTGGCTGTGGCAGCACTTCTCATAGCCTCATCTGTTACTGTCTTTGCTGCCTGGCACTATCTCTCTGCCAGGGACGTGGCAATGGCCAATGCGGACGAGCAGCTGGCTTCGCATTTTGAGCAGAGCAATTGGCTTTCAGAATATGAGACACAGCACTGCAGTGATTATGATATCACACTTCTGGGTGTGGTCTCCGGCAACGAAATCTCCGAACATTTATCCAAGGATGATCAGGGCAATGTGGATGGAGACAGGACCTATATTGCGGTAGCTATCGCCTACGCAGACGGAAAGCCCATGCCGGATGTGCAGAGCGACGACTTCGAGCGCACACAATTTTTTGTATCCCCCTATATTCATGGCCTCAACCCGGAAAAATATAATGCCTATACCTTAAGCGGCGGCGTTACCTGCTTTGTCTCAGACGGGATCCAGTACCGGCTGGTGGAGACTGACAATGTGGAATACTTTGCGGACTGCGGCATTTATGTGGGAGTGTCCGATGGCGATACGTATAATAATCAGGCATACATCTATGATACGGATACCGGTGAAATACTCAGGAGCGAGACCTATCAGGGGGTAAATGCCCTGTTTGACTTGCCGGTAAACACTGCAAAAGCAGATTCTGTAAAAGCTTCCGGAATTATCACCGACATCAATGATTCGGAATCGAACGGAGGATATCTTTGGATATTATCGGAGGGCGACCGGTGGCTCAACAGCCTTACGACGGAAAATATAAATGAAAAAGCCAAACCGGTGGAAGACTCCAGAAAAACCGTTACCGCAGAGGAATTTATCTTTGAGGAATCCGGAGAAACATTGGCTGACGCGGATACGGCTGCTGCAATTATGAAAGAATATTTCCCGGACGGCGCCGGAATGAGTGTCATCATGGAAAAACATACGGCCGCCATGGACGATGCCTGGGTGGAGACCTATACGCTGAATCCGGACGGAACGATTACCTGTCTGAGATATGTTCCCAGATAGCGTCCTTTAAAAGTTGTAAGAAACCATATCGTATACACTGAGTTCTAACAGTAAAAAAACGGGTACAAGCCGGCAACGCTGGGTTTGAACCCGTTTTCTCAATTCATGGCGGTCAATCATGCTGCTTATAAGTATTTCTCACGAAGATAGTCAGCCTGTTCCTGTGTGATTGCATTGCTCCATTGATTGGAATCTCTGTCAAAAGCTGAATGCAGTCTGATTCAGCAAAACTATTATCTATTTGATTATTGTGATGAAGTTCTAAAAAATATCGGAGAGATGATAGATATTGATTTTAGAAAACCCGCCAAATCTTGTATTTACTGGGTTTGACTGGTGTTTTGTATTTAGTTACCTGCAAAAGTTAGGATATATTTCCCATAAATTTTCAAGTCCAGTCCTCCATAACAGTCTCCCGCAAAGCTAGCGTTCCGCCGTGCTCGATTACATAATCCGCATATTCCCGTGCCTCTTCGACCTGTCCGATCTCTCGCAGATAAGTGCTGAGCATTCCGGCGAACATGACCTGCTCATAGGGGACGCGTGGCCGGGCGGTCTGAAGCCGTTTTACGGCCTGTTCCCGTCGGTCCTCCAGCCAGTCCAGCCGGGCCAGGAGGACTGTGCTTTGCTTCAGCGGTCGTCCGCCCTGGGTAAGAATACTGCGGTAGCGCTGGGCGTCCTGATCCTGATAAGCGTAATGAGCCTGGATGTTCAAGGAAAGCTGGCGGTATACCAGAGTGTTTTGCTTGGATGTCCAGCCATTTCTCATATAAAGCTCCGCTGTGTCCACCTGTCCGCAGGCTAGCAGCGCTTCTACATAAAGCTGCTCAAAGAAGCGCCGTTGTCGTCTGGCTACATTCCGAGCCTGCTTCTGATTTTTGTATATATCGTAGGGGACATATCGCGTTCCTTCATCGGCGATACGAAGGAGGCGCTTGGCGTCACAGTCCATATACAGAATATTCCGGAGTGCCTTAAAATTTTTCACCCCTGCAGCGCCGCCCCGGATCACAGCCAGCAGCCCGGAAACCAGAATAATCAGATACATCAGCCAGTTTTTCTCCCAAAACCACCCGTCGACTCGATAAGTAAATCCGGCTGTCGTCACTGTCCGCGAAAACGGCGGTCCCAGCAACACACTCGTAAGCATCATCAGCACGATAATTGCCGCAAAGTACAAAGTTAGATTCTGACGCACAGCGCGTTTCACATTTTGATAATAGGTAGTCAGTTCAGTCATAATTATCACCCTTTTTCGAAAGAATATAATTTAATTATAACGCATTTTCAGGAAGAAAATATGATTTTTCTCTTAAAAATTGGCATAAAAATCTGCCCGGGCGATCCGTCTCAACCCCTTGTGAGAATCCCCAATCTATGCTAAACTAACCATAAGTATTGCCATGCACCCTCAGCATCGGAGCACACACTACAGATGCATGGCGCGCAAATTAAATATATGGAGGCATGCAATATGAAAAGAATCGGAATGCTGACCAGCGGCGGAGATTGTCAGGCGCTGAATGCTACAATGCGTGGAATCGTAAAGGGTGTATGCAACGCACTGGATGAGGTAGAGCTTTACGGCTTTGAGGAAGGCTATAAGGGCCTGATTTACGGAAATTACCGGATGCTGACCCCGAGAGATTTTTCGGGAATCCTGACCAAGGGCGGAACCATCCTGGGAAGCTCCCGCCAGCCCTTCAAAATGATGCGGGTGCCGGATGAAAACGGACTGGACAAGGTAGAGGCCATGAAGCATACCTACCATAAGCTGCGTCTGGACTGCCTGGTGATTCTGGGCGGAAACGGAACCCAGAAGACTGCCAACCTTCTTAGGGAGGAGGGCCTGAATATTATCCATATGCCGAAGACCATCGATAACGATATCTGGGGCACGGATATGACCTTTGGTTTTCAGAGCGCAGTGGATATCGCTACGGATTGCATCGACTGTATCCATACCACGGCAGCCTCCCACGGCCGTGTATTCATCGTGGAGGTTATGGGACACAAGGTAGGACAGCTGACCCTGCACGCAGGTATCGCCGGAGGAGCGGATATCATTCTGATTCCGGAGATCCCCTACAGCATCGACAGTATCTGCCAGGCCATAGAGGCCCGCAATAAGCAGAAGAAGGGCTTCACCATTCTGGCGGTGGCAGAGGGCGCGATTCCCAAGGAGCGCGCCGAAATGAGCAAGAAGGATTTGAAGAAATTCATGGAGACCTACAAGTATCCGACCGTGTCCTACGAGATTGCGGCTCAGCTGACCGAGCGCTTAGGCACCGAGGTCCGCGTCACCGTTCCGGGCCACACCCAGCGGGGCGGAAGTCCCTGCCCCTACGACCGGGTCCTGTCCACCAGACTGGGCGCGGCTGCTGCACAGGCCATCGTAGACGACGCTTATGGATACATGATTGGTATTGTCAATGGGGAATGCCAGCGGATCCCGCTGGAGGAGTCCGCAGGCAAGCTGAAGTTTGTAGACCCGAATTCTTCCATTATATCAGAGGCGAAGATGATAGGCATCAGCTTCGGAGATTAAAACAACAAAGGGGAATTGATACATGTCGTATATGGCCCTCTACCGGAAGTTTCGACCTACAGAGTTCAGTGACGTCCGGGGACAGGATCACATTGTAACCACACTGAAAAATCAAATCAATGCAGACAGAATCGGACATGCCTACCTGTTTTGCGGTACCCGCGGTACCGGAAAAACAACGGTTGCGAAGATCTTCGCCCGGGCGGTGAACTGTGAACACCCGGTGGATGGCAACCCCTGCGGAACGTGCGCGGCCTGCCGCTCTATAGCGGCAGGCACTTCCATGAATGTGATAGAGATCGACGCCGCCTCCAACAACGGCGTGGACAACATCCGAGAGATCCGCGACGAGGTAGCCTACTCGCCCACCGAGGGTAAATACAAGGTCTATATCATCGACGAGGTGCATATGCTCTCCATCGGAGCCTTTAACGCCCTCTTAAAGACCCTGGAAGAGCCGCCCTCTTACGTTATCTTCATTTTGGCGACCACCGAGGCCCACAAGATTCCGGTGACCATCCTGTCCCGGTGTCAGCGGTATGATTTCCGGCGCATCACGGCGGACACTATCACCGCGAGACTTCAGGAGCTGACGGAGAAAGAGGGCGTGGAGACGGAGGAGAAAGCCCTGCGCTACATCGCCAAGGCGGCCGACGGCTCCATGCGAGACGCGTTAAGCCTCCTGGACCAGTGCATCGCCTTCTACCTCGGGCAGAAGCTGACGTACGATAAAGTCCTTGAAGTTCTCGGAACTGTTGATACCGAAATCTTCAGCCAGATGCTCCGCACGATCCTCGCCGGGGATGTAACGGGAAGCATCCGCACGCTGGAAACCCTTTTAAACCGCGGAAAAGAGCTGGGACAGTTCGTTACCGACTTTACGTGGTATCTGCGGAATCTGCTGTTGGTAAAAAGCGCAGATGAAACCGAAGAACTGCTCGACGTCTCTACAGAAAACCTGAAGCTCTTAAAAGAAGAGAGCACGATGGTAGACGATGAGACGCTGATCCACTATATCCGCGTTTTATCCGAGCTCTCCGGCCAGCTCCGCTATGCGGCGCAGAAGCGCGTGCTCGTTGAGGTGGCGCTCGTCAAACTCTGCAAACCGCAGATGGAGCAGAACCTCGAATCCGTGCTGGAGCGTCTTAGGATTCTCGAAGAAAAAATGGAGCGCGGAATCCCGATGATGGTGACAAATGCACCGGGAGCAGGAAACGGCAGTGCAGGAGGCTCCGGAGCGGCCGGAGACGGCTATGCGTCGGCAGAAACACCGCAGAGTGCACCGGCACCAGTGAAAGCCGCACCGGCGGATTTACAGCGCATCAGCGCGTCCTGGAAGGCAATTGTCGGCCAGACAAGCGGCATGTTCCGCCAGTTTCTGCAGAGCGCCGTTCCGAAATACAACAGCGAGACGGGCGACGCCAAACTGTTTGTTGAGTTTGCAGACCAGCTCGCATCGATTTACGTTGAGCGGCCGGAGGCAGCCGATGAGATCCGCACCATTATTGAACAGATGACTGGAAAAACCGTAGAGGTCCAGCTCATTTTAGCAGACCAGCATGCAAACGCCGCGCTCTCCACGATTTCCGTGGATGATGCACTGACGCAGGCGATTCATGGAATCCCGGTCGAGGAGGACGACGAGAGCGACTTCGACGACGGGGAAGAATAGATTAAAAACAAATTTTTCAGGAGGATATTACCCATGGCAAAAAGAGGAGGATTCCCGGGAGGAATGCCGGGCAACATGAACAATCTGATGAAGCAGGCGCAGAAAATGCAGAAGCAGATGGAAGAGAACCAGAAAGCACTGGAGGAGAAAGAGTTCACTGCGACAGCAGGCGGCGGAGCCGTAGAAGTAACCATTTCCGGTAAAAAAGAAGTAACCAAAGTTAAAATCAGCGAAGATGCCGTAGATCCGGACGACGTAGAAATGCTCGAGGATCTGATCATGGCAGCAACCAACGAAGCACTGCGCAAAGTTGAGGACGAGGCAGCCAAAGCTATGGGCAAACTCGCCGGCGGACTTGGCAGCATGGGCGGAGGATTCCCGTTCTGATGGATTACTACAGCGGATACATCAATCAGTTGATCGAGCAGCTGTCCCATCTGCCTGGCATCGGTGTGAAAACCGCACAGCGACTGGCCTTTCATATTATGAATATGCCGGCCGACCAGGCAAAACGGCTGGCCGATTCGATCACAGAAGCAAAATCCCACGTCCAGTACTGCAAGTGCTGCCAGACCCTGACCGACAAAGAGCTGTGCCCGATCTGCGCAAATGTCAAGCGCGACCACAGCGTGAT
>USDU01000065.1 GCA_900553635.1 uncultured Lachnospiraceae bacterium
GTGGAATTTTAAAGAGGATTTTCCGGAGGAGAAGAAAGAGGCCCTGGCAAAAGAGGCGGACGCGCGTCTGAAAGCGCTGGTGGGACAGATTAAAGGCCTGACCTTCGCGGAAATGAAGCTAAACAGGCTTCCAGGAAGCAATCGGGAACTGCTGTTGATATCCGATGTGGAGACCGCGGAGGACCTGGCGGCCTATCAGGTACATCCGCTTCACGTGGCGGTAGCGACCGAGATTATCAAACCGGCTACCTGTGATCGGGCATGCTTCGATTATGAACTGTAAAACTTCCGGATTACATGCGCTGAAAATGAATTAACAGTTGAAATCTTCGGAAAATTGCATTATTATATTAAAGATGAGTTAGATTTGGCCGTGGGAAGCGATTCCGACGGCCCTTAAGCGGGTTTTAAAATTCGCAAGATTATACTCCAGGAGGAAACGTATGTTCAAGATTGTAAAAGCAGAGCAGCTCTCTGCAAATGTTTACAAGAAAGTTGTCCTCGCTCCGAGAGTGGCAGCTTCTTGTCAGCCGGGACAGTTCATTATCGTAAGACTGGATGAGACGGGGGAGCGTATTCCGCTGACCATCTGTGATTATGACAGAGAAGCCGGAACTGTTACCATCGTATTCCAGCCCATCGGCGTATCTACCAGCAAGATGGTAGACCTGAAAGAGGGAGATTATTTCCTTGACTTCGTAGGACCGCTGGGACGTCCGTCCGAGCTGGTTACCGACGACTTAGAAGAAGTAAAGAAGAAGAAGGTCATCTTCATTGCAGGCGGCGTAGGTACTGCTCCGGTATACCCGCAGGCAAAATGGCTGCATGAGCATGGCATAGAGTGCGATATCATCATCGGCGCCCGTTCCAAGGACATCCTGATCATGGAAGAGGAAATGAGCAAGGTCGGCAACCTGTATCTGTGTACCGACGACGGAAGCTACGGCTTCAAGGGCGTAGGTACCGCTATGCTGGAGAAGCTGGTAAGCGAGGGCCATCACTACGATCTGTGTGTAGCCATCGGACCGATGATCATGATGAAATTCGCCTGTCTGACCACGAAGAAGCTGGGCATCCCGACTATCGTCAGCATGAACCCGATCATGGTAGACGGAACCGGTATGTGCGGAGCCTGTCGTGTGGTAGTAGGCGACGAGGTCAAGTTCGCCTGTGTAGACGGACCGGAGTTCGACGGCCACAAGATTGATTTCGATCAGGCGATGAAGCGTGCAGCTATGTACAAGACAGAAGAAGGCCGCCGCATGCTTGCATACAAGGAAGGAAAGACACATCACGGCGGATGTGGAAATTGCGGAGGTGACAAGTAATGGCTGACGTATTAAAGAAGGTTCCGGTAAGAGAGCAGGATCCGAAGGTTCGTGCTACGAATTTCGATGAGGTCTGCCTTGGCTACAATAAGGACGAGGCAGTAGAAGAGGCACAGAGATGTCTCGGATGTAAGAAAGCAAAATGTATGGAAGGCTGCCCGGTACAGATTCATATTCCGGATTTCATCGGCGCAGTAAAGGAAGGCGACTTTGCAAAAGCATACAGCGTAATCAGCGAGTCTTCCGCACTTCCGGCTATCTGCGGACGTGTATGTCCCCAGGAGAGCCAGTGTGAGGGACGCTGCATCCGCGGTATCAAGGGCGAGGCAGTTTCCATCGGTAAGCTGGAGCGTTTTGTAGCCGACTGGGCGAGAGAGCAGGGCATCAAGCCGGCAGCTCCCGCAGAGAAGAATGGCAAGAAGGTTGCGGTCATCGGTTCCGGTCCTGCAGGTCTGACCTGCGCTGGCGACCTGGCAAAGCTGGGTTATGACGTAACTATTTTTGAGGCGCTGCATAAAGCAGGCGGCGTTCTGGTATACGGTATTCCGGAGTTCCGTCTTCCGAAGGACGGCGTCGTACTTCCGGAGGTAGAGAATGTAAAATCTCTCGGCGTTAAGATCGAGACTGACGTTATCATCGGAAAGTCTGTAACCATCGACGAGCTGATGGAGAATGAAGGCTTTGACGCTGTATTTATCGGATCCGGCGCAGGACTTCCGAAGTTTATGGGTATCCCGGGCGAGACAGCCTGCGGCGTATTCTCCGCAAACGAGTTCCTGACCAGAAATAACCTGATGAAGGCTTTTGACGAGAATTATGATACCCCGATCTTCCACGGCAAGAAGGTTGCTGTAGTCGGCGGCGGTAACGTGGCCATGGACGCTGCCCGTACGGCACTGCGTCTGGGCGCTGAGGTACATATCATCTACCGTCGTTCCGAGGAAGAGCTCCCGGCACGTAAGGAAGAAGTACATCACGCAAAAGAAGAGGGCATCATCTTTGATCTGCTGACCAACCCGGTAGAGATTCTCGAGGATGAGAATGACTGGGTAAAGGGTATCCGCTGCGTTCGCATGGAGCTTGGCGAGCCGGATGCTTCCGGAAGAAGACGCCCGGTAGAGGTAGAGGGATCTGAATTCGATATCGACGTCGATACCGTTATCATGTCTCTGGGAACCTCCCCGAACCCGCTGATTTCCTCTACGACCAAGGGTCTGGAAATCAATAAGAGAAAATGTATCGTTGCTGCAGAGGATACAGGAGCTACCTCCAAGGCCGGCGTATTCGCAGGCGGAGACGCTGTAACAGGCGCTGCTACCGTTATCTTGGCAATGGGCGCAGGAAAAGAGGCTGCAAAGGGCATCCACGAGTACCTGAGCCAGAAATAAATCGCACATCATGTGAATCCAAAGTCGTATCACAGAAAATCTCTGTGGTACGACTTTTTTTGGGGAAGCTTCTTGCCAACCCCGGGTAGCTCTGGTAAGATAAAAAAGATTTTATGAAAGAATATTTTACAGAAAAGAGAGGAATTCCCTATGAAACTTACAATTCTCGGAACCGGCAGTGCGCTGGTGACGGAATGTTACAATACCTGTTATGTTTTAACCAGTGAAGAAGGCCATTTTCTGGTGGACGGAGGAGGCGGCAGTGAAATCCTGGCAAGACTGAAGCGGGCAGGGATTGACGTCAACGACATTCACCATATTTTTGTGACCCACAAGCATATCGATCATGTGATGGGAATTATCTGGATGCTGCGCGTGATCTGTCAGAATATGAACGCCGGAAAGTATCAGGGAGAGGCTTATATCTACGCCCATCAGGAACTGACGGAAATGCTTCGGACCCTGGCGGAGATGCTGCTGAACCAAAAAGAGACGAAGCTCATCGGCGACCGGGTACATCTAGTTCCCGTGTCCGACGGTGAGCAGAAGAAGATTCTGGGACACACCTACACCTTCTTTGATATCGGATCCACCAAGGCAAAGCAGTACGGTTACATGTGTGATCTGGGGGACGGTCGAAAACTGACCTGCTGCGGTGACGAGCCCTACAATGAGAAAGAGGAGCAGTATGCCGCCGGAAGCGACTGGCTTCTCCATGAGGCCTTCTGTCTGGACGGACAGGCTGACATCTTCCGGCCCTATGAAAAGCATCATTCTACGGTAAAGGACGCCTGCGAGCTGGCAGAGCGCCTGCATGTGAAAAATCTGGTGTTGTACCATACGGAGGATAAGAATATCGCCCGTCGCCAGGAGCTGTACCGGACGGAGGGAGAAACCTATTTTACCGGAAACCTTCTGATTCCGGAGGATATGGATGTGATTGAATTATGAAAATAACCTGTGTCGTAGTGGGCAAAATAAAAGAGAAATATTTTACGGACGCCATCAAGGAATATTCTAAGCGCCTGAGCCGCTACTGCAAGCTGGAAATTGTGGAACTGGCGGATGAAAAGACGCCGGATGGAGCCAGCGAGGCGGAAGAGGTGGCCATCCGGGAAAAAGAAGGCGAGAGGATCTTAAAAGCCCTGAAGGACGATGCCTACGTGATTGCCCTGGCTATCGAGGGAAAGATGCTGGATTCCGTGGAGCTGTCCCAAAAGATTGATCGTCTGGGCGTAAGTGGCACCAGCCACATTGCCTTTGTCATCGGCGGATCTCTGGGCCTGGCCCCTGCGGTCATGAAGCGGGCGGACTATGCACTCAGCTTTTCCCGTATGACATTTCCGCATCAGCTGATGCGGGTGGTATTGCTTGAACAACTCTACCGAAGCTATCGGATTCTGAAAAATGAACCCTATCACAAATAAGAGGCAGAAAAAGGACTGACATATGAGTAAACATAAAGCTTATTCATATGTCACTCCTTTGTATTTCAGAGACATATTATTTACAGTGTCTTATCATGCCGATGATTTTGCTCGTAATCCTTCAGGCTTTCAATGACCTTCGGAGACAGCGGAATCAGCGCCATCATATTGAAGATGGTCATGAGACCAATGCCGATATCGCCCAAATCCCAGACGAAGGTGTAGGCGGCCAGGCCGCCGATGAAAAGCATTACCAGAGCCAGAACCTTGTAGAGCGTCTGGGCGCTCCAGTTGTCGCCGAACAGATAGGCCACATTGGAACGGGCATAAAAGAGGATGCCGATAAAAGTGGAGAAGCTGAACAGCCACAGGATTACGGCAACAAAGATCACGCCTGCCTCACCGATGTGGTACCGCATGGCTGTCTGTAAAAGATCCATGCCCTGGAGCCCATCGGTCAGAGATGCGGGAGTCAGCAGCATAATCAAAGCTGAGCAGCTGCAAATAAGAAGGGTGTCGATAAAAACGCCCAGCGCCTGCAGAAGGCCTTCCTTGGCCGGATGACTGATGTCCGCAGCCGCAGCCGCACAGGGAGCGGAACCGCTTCCGGCCTCATTAGAGAAAAGACCGCGCTTGATTCCGTTCATAATGACCGCACCCATACCGCCGGCAGCCGCCTGGCGAAGGCCAAAGGCTTCCTGGAAAATCCGCGCGAACACAGCCGGAACCTGTCCGATATGTTTGAAAATAATAAAAAGGGTCAGGAAGAAATACAGGCCTGCCATAACCGGAACAACCACATCAAGCACCTTCACCGTGGCATTTTTCCGAAGAACGATGAAGGCTGCCACCAGTACCAATACGATGGTAGTGTACAGCGGCGGAATATGAAAGGCGTTCCGGAAAGCCGAGGATACGGAATTACCGATAACCTGGCTGATGCCGCACCAGCAGAGAAGACCGGAGAGGGCAAAGAGTATCGCAATAATGGAACGCTTTTTCCTGCTGCCAGGTTTCACAAAGAGTGCGTGGATATAGTAAGCCGGACCGCCCCGGAAGCCGCCGTAGAGCGGATCCCGCTGCTTATAAATCTGTGCCAGCGTCGCCTCCGCAAAGGCAGTGGCAGAACCAAGAAGCGCCATCACCCACATCCAGAAGATGGCTCCCGGGCCGCCGGCAGAGATGGCAGCGACCACACCGATAAGATTGCCCATGCCCACCCGGGTGGCTGTGGAGACGATCAGGGCCTGCAGGCCGGAGATACCGTCCCGATGCTCGGGATTACGCTTTTCAATAGAGACACGCAGCATTTCCGGGAAAAGCCGGAAGGGAAGGAAGCGGGTGCGCAGAGTGAAATAAATCGCCGTGGGAACCAGAAGCAGTACCAGGAGGGAAAGCCCCAGGGAACTGCCGCCGGGCAGCGGAATGGTGATCAGATCGCCCCAGAGAAAATTATAAACAAGATGGATCAGATTCATAAAGTGGATCATGGTTGTAGTCTCCCTTTTTATTCTTGCTTTTTAGTATACCTTATATTCTATGGTTTGTATATTGAAACCGAAAAAAAATTCTGGTAGAATAACGAAGAAACAAAACAAACATAATAAATACAAAAATTGATAATATATGTAAAATGGGAGGTTCCCAGTGGGTACATTAGAAGAAAATGATGAGGCATGGGAGCGCGAGCGCGCCAGAAGACGGGCAGAACGACGCAGGAGAAGACAGCGGGAGGCCAGAATAAAAAGAGCTATAGTTCTTACGGCCATGGGACTTTTCCTGTTCCTTGTGCTGGTTCTTGGCTCAATAACTGTAAAGCATATGACAAAGAAAGCGGCTGCCGGCGCGACGGAAACGGCGTATCTGGCTATGCGGACGAAAATTGAGGCGTCGATTCCCGCGGGGACTTCGGACGGAACAGATTCGGCAGAGACGGTTTCCTCTTATGCTGTGTCCGGCGACTATACCATCAGCGGATTGGACGGTGCTTCCTATCTGGGCAGCGACGAGGTGACCAGCACCCGGGCTCTTCTGGTGGACGCGGATAACCGCACGGTCCTGTATCAGCGGGGCGCAGGCGATCGGATCAGTCCGGCGTCTATGACGAAAGTGCTGACGCTTCTGGTAGCAGTAGAGCATGTGTCGAATCTGGACGACACCTTTACGATTACCCGGGAAATCACAGATTACAGCTATTCCCACGATTGCAGTGCCGTGGGCTTTGATGAAAATGAGACCGTGACGGTGAGAGATCTGCTATACGGAACTATTCTGCCGTCCGGCGGCGACGCGGCGGCCGGACTGGCCTATTATGTATCCGGATCCCTGGACGGCTTTGTGGAGTTGATGAACCAGAAGCTGCAGGAGCTGGGAATCTCCGGCAGTGCCCATTTCACCAACTGCGTAGGGCTTTACGACGACAATCATTACTGTACTTTATATGATCTGGCGGTCATTATGACTGCGGCCATGGACAACCCGCTTTGCAGCGAAATTCTGAACGCCCGTACCTACACCACATCCGCCACGGAGCAGCATCCGGACGGTATTATCATTTCCAACTGGTTCCTGCGGCGGATTGAGGATAAGGACACCCACGGAGAAATCATCGGCGCGAAGACTGGCTATGTAGTACAGTCCGGCAACTGCGCGGTGAGCGTAAGCCGTTCGAACAGTGGACGCCGGTATATCTGCGTGACTGCGGACGCCCACAGCGCCTGGCGCTGCATTTACGACCATGTGGCGGTTTACCAGAATTATACGGAGTAAACAGGGAATTCACGAATTAGCGCAATAAAGCATTGACTATTTGAAAGCATAAAATTATAATAGGAAAAGAAATGAGGGCACAGAAAACGATGTGCTCTTATTTCTTGAGTTACAGGAAAGGACGCGGCTTACATAGTATGCAGAAGGAACTGGACTATTTTATGATTGAACATTCTTACGGAGGAAATCAGGAGTGGTTTTGGGATCCGATGATGAAAATCGGAGGCTGTGCGGCAGTGACAGCCTGCGACAGCAGCATTTACTTTGATTGTTATAAGGGAACGGAAGGCCTTTATCCCTATGAAAAGACAGCATTGACGAAAAAGGATTACGTAAAGTTCGGTATGAAGATGAAGCCTTATCTGAAACCACGCCATACAGGCATTGACTCGCTGGAGATTTACATGGAAGGTTTTGGAAAATATCTGGCAGATAAGGGCTGCGACACCGTTCATATGGAGCCGCTCCCCGGTACGGAGGATGTGAAAAAGGCGAAGGCTGCAGTCATAGATTCCGTTGACAGAGGCTTCCCGGTACCCTGCCTGGTTCTGAAGCATGAGAACCCTCTGTTTGCCGATTATGTATGGCACTGGTTTCTGCTGACCGGTTATGATACGGCGGGAGAGATCGCTATGGTCAAAGCGGTGACCTACGGCGGAAGCAAATGGCTGGATATGGATGATCTGTGGAACACAGGCCATGACAAAAAGGGCGGTCTGATTCTATATAAGTAAAAGGAAGAGAGGATTATGAAAAAATGAGTATCAGAATAGGAATTATGGGATACGGCAATCTGGGACGCGGCGTAGAGTGTGCGGTTGCCCAGAATGCGGATATGGAGTTGAAGGCAGTATTTACCAGAAGAAATCCGGAGGAGCTGCATATCTGGTCTAAGACAGCCAAAGTGGTCAGCGCATCTGAACTGGCAGACTGGAAGAACGAACTGGACGTTCTGATTCTCTGCGGCGGAAGCGCTACAGACCTGCCGAAGCAGACGCCGGAGTGCGCCAAGTACTTCAATGTCATCGACAGCTTTGACACCCATGCGCGGATTCCGGAGCATTTTGCGGATGTGGACGCAGAGGCGAAGAAGAGTGGCAGAGTAGCAATTATCTCCGTAGGCTGGGATCCGGGTCTGTTCTCCCTGAACCGTATGTACGCCAACGCCATTCTGCCGGAGGGCAAGGATTATACCTTCTGGGGCAAGGGTGTAAGCCAGGGGCACTCTGACGCAATTCGTCGCATCCCCGGTGTAAAGGACGCAAGACAGTATACGATCCCTGTGGAGAGTGCGCTGGAAGCAGTACGTGCAGGAAGGAATCCGGAGCTGACCACCCGCGAGAAGCATACCCGTGAGTGCTTCGTCGTCCTGGAGGAAGGCGCGGATCCCGCAAAGGTAGAAGAAGCGATCACGACGATGCCCAATTACTTCGCTGATTATGATACTACCGTTCATTTCATCACCGAAGAGGAAATGCAGCAGTATCACAGTCGTCTGCCCCATGGCGGATTTGTGCTCAGAAGCGGCGTAACCGGACGGGAGAAGGAGAATCATCATCTGATCGAGTATCGATTGAAGCTGGACTCCAACCCGGAATTTACTTCAAGCGTGCTTGTGGCTTACGCGAGAGCGGCATATCGCATGAGCCGGGAAGGTATGAGCGGCTGCAAGACTGTCTTTGACGTAGCTCCGGCTTACTTAAGCGCCAAGAGCGGCGAAGAGCTGCGGGCAAGCCTGCTGTAATGGACGCGCTGCGGGAGAAAATCGAAGCCACATTAAGCGCCTACCCGGTCTGCGAATACGCCTTTGTAAAGCCAAAGGAGCTTCCTTTCCGGGATGAGGTGCGTTATATCTGCCGAACCGAATGCCCGCGCTATGGTACTTCCTGGTCCTGTCCGCCTGCGGTGGGCACAGTGGAGGAATGCCGGAAACGGTGCCTCGGATATGAAGACGTACTGATGTTCACCACTATTGCCGAGGGCGTGGATACGGAGGATATGTCCGCCATGCTGGCCACCAGACGGGAGCATGAGGAGATTACAAGACAGATTCGGGATGAAATGAAAGCCTTCTGCGGGGAAATGCAGGTGCTTTCCACGGAATCCTGCGCCATTTGCGAAAAATGCGCTTATCCGGACGCGCCCTGCCGCCATCCGGATCGGATGTTTCCGTGTATCGAGAGCTACGGTATTCTGGTGACAGAGCCGGCGGAGAAAAACGGGATCACCTTTATGAGCGGAAGCGGCCTGGTGACCTGGTTCAGTCTCATTTTGTATAAACGGGCATAAGCGTCTAAAAAACTGCATATAGTTGAGGTAAGGAAAACAAAGGTCCGGAATTCATGAGCGTGAAGGAACAGATGTCGGAAGCTCTGAATCTGCCGAAGGATCTGACGCTGGGTGCAGTGATCTTGACCATTACCGGAAAGCATGAGGCTTATGTGGAAAACTACATGAGCCTCATTGAATATACGGAAAACCAGATCCGGATTCAGACCCGCACCTGTAAACTGGAGATTCACGGCGAACAGTTAGCGATTGTCTATTACACCAATGAGGAAATGAAGATCACCGGCGAGCTTCTGGAGGTGAAATATTGCTGATTTGGTTGTTTCGTTATCTGAAGGGCTTTGTGCGGATCCGGGTTCTTGGGTACTCGCCGGAGCGCTTTCTGAACCTCTGTAAGGCCAGGCGCATCGTCCTGTGGGATCTGCAGAATGTGGGAAATGAATACGAAATGAATCTTAGCATCCGGGACTTCCGGAAAATCAGGCCATTGGTGAAAAAGGCCCGGGCGCATGTGACTGTTACCGAGCGCCACGGGTTTCCTTTTTTTCTGCACCGGAACCGGAAACGGAAGATGTTCCCGGTGGGGATGCTGGCCTGCTGCATGCTGCTCTATGTATTATCCCTGTTTATCTGGGACATCCGGATCGAGGGAAACCGGGCCCGCAGTACCGACGTATTGCTTACCTATCTGGCGGAGGAGCAGATCGTTCACGGTATGCGAAAACGCGATGTGGACTGCAAGGAAATCCAGACCATGCTTCGGATTCATTTTCCCGATTTGACCTGGGTGTCAGCTCGCGTCACCGGCACACAGCTTCTGATTCGGGTACGGGAAAATCAGGATCTGGAGACGGAACAGCAGGAAGCGGCGAACACATCAGAAAGTTCCGATCTGGTGGCGGTCCGGGCAGGAATCATTACCGGCATTCTGGTACGAAGCGGCACCGCCCAGGTGCAGCCCGGCGACGAGGTGGAGGCCGGTACGGTTCTCATCAGCGGAACGGTGGACATCCGGGACGACAGCGGCGATGCGGTTGGCGTACAGGAGGTTCGTGCCGACGGCGACGTCCGAGCCCGGACTTTTTACGTCTATGAGGACAGCTTTGCGCGGTCCCGCGAAGTACGGCATTTTACCGGGAAAAAACGTTATGGCGTGTCGATCAGAGCCGGACGGAAGCTGTTATCTTTCACGGATCCGAGAACCTTTTCTTTGTATACAACTGTGGAAACGGAGCATCCGCTGCATCTGACAGGGAATTTTTACCTTCCACTGTCCTTCGGCCTCATAGAGCGGGCCGAGTATGAGGTTTATACGGAAAAATATACGGCAGAGGAGGCAAAAGGCCTTGCAGAAGCCCATCTTAATGAATTTTTAAATAATTTACTGCAAAAAGGGGTTCAAATTGTCGGAAATGATGTTAAAATAGATAACGGCAGGAATTTCTGCGTCTCGAAGGGGAAGATTGAGGTCCTGGAGGAGATCGGAATTCCGAAGATCAGACAAAAGGAGCAGGCAGCATTTGAGTAATATTGTGGAAAAGATGCTGGACGTACCGGCTGAACACCAGAGCAATGTGTTTGGACAGTTCGACAGCCATATCAAAAAAATAGAACAGACCCTGAAGGTGTCCGTCATTGCCCGGGACGGCGAGGTGAAGATCTTAGGCCCGGCTGAGTACACCCGGCAGGCAGCCCGGGTCATCGAGCAGCTTCTGGAGCTTTCAAGAAGAGGCAACGTGATTCAGGAGCAGAACGTGGATTACGCCCTGGCTCTGTCCATGGAGGGACAGGAAGAGGCTGTGGTGGAGATTGATAAGGAGCTTATCTGCCACACCATCGCAGGCAAGCCCATCAAGCCCAAGACCCTGGGTCAGAAGAAATACGTGGACATGATCCGCAACAACATGATCGTCTTCGGTACCGGACCGGCCGGAACCGGTAAGACCTATCTTGCTATGGCCATGGCGATTACCGCCTTTAAGAATAATGAGGTAAGCCGGATTATCCTGACCCGTCCCGCCATTGAAGCAGGCGAGAAGCTGGGCTTCCTGCCGGGCGATTTGCAGAGTAAGGTGGATCCTTACCTGCGGCCCCTCTACGACGC
>USDU01000066.1 GCA_900553635.1 uncultured Lachnospiraceae bacterium
TCTACCTTACTGGCAGAGGGAACCTTCAGTCTGGACGCCAAGCTGGTGCTGGTGGAAGCTGAGGAAGATGTAAGCAATGTACCTACCAGGGGCATCGTGCTGGAGCAGTGGACTTCCACGTTACGTGATCCGGTTCTGACCGATGACGTCTCCTACAAGCTGCGTTTCATCGCGCCGGAGATGGCAGGCAAGCCGGGACTGTACCGGCTGAATGAGGATGGAACCTGGAAGAAGATTTCCTGTCAGAAGGATGGAAGTTATCTGGTATTCGACGCAGACAGCGCTGAAATCACCTTCTGCGTGACCGAGGAGCCGGGCGGTGTGCTGCTGTACATCCTGCTGGGCGTTCTGGCAGTCCTTCTGCTGATTGTCCTGCTCGTGGTGAAGCGGCTGCGGAAAAAGAGAAACGCGAAAAAGGAAGCGAAGCAGCAGGAAGCAGAGGAATCTGAAGAATAAGTTGACAGAAAATACAGGAATGGGATATGATAAGGGCACTGAACAGATACCGTAGACCAGAGAAAGGGCAGAGGTAACAGATGGACAGAAATGAATTTGTGAGCACACTGCGCGCGGCGCTGACCGGCGAAGTATCGCCGGCCGTGGTAGAGGATAATGTGCGTTATTATCAGAACTATATATCCCAGGAAATCGCTTCAGGGAAGAGCGAAAAGGAGGTTCTGGAGGAGCTTGGGGATCCGAGGCTGATCGCCAGAACTATCATCGATACTCAGGGAAACGACGGCTACGGAAGCGACCCGACCTATACGTACTATGAGGAAGAGCCGGAAGCTAAGAAGGGCTTCCATGCAGAGTTTAACGATGACGGCGGCATTGACATCAAGTATAAGCGGTTTAATTTCAATACCTGGTACGGCAAGCTGCTGGTGGCGGTGGTTATCATTCTGATTCTCGTTCTGATTGGTGCCATTGTGGGAGGCATCCTGTCCCTGGTGCTGCCGGTTTTGATTCCGGTGGTGATTGTGCTGCTTCTAGTGCGGCTGATCATGATGATTTTCGGTGGCTGGTAAAAATCCAGAAACTGGAAAAATAATTTACGCCCCTTCTGCCATACTAGAAGTGTAAACGAAACACATTTCACAAGGAGGCAGAAACCATGGCAAACTACACCGACAATATGAACAACAGCGAGAGCAAAAGCTATACCGACATGAACAATACCAAAAGCTCCGCAAAAAGCACCACCAGTAAAAACAGCGCAAAGTCCAAAAGCTCCGCCAAGAGCAGCAAGAACGCAAAGAGCGGGTCCGAGGACTGCAACTACTAAGTCCGACTACGAAACAATCGAATCGCCCGGCTCTGCTCCGCAGATCCGGGCGATTTTATGCGGAGCCAAAGTCAGAAACTCCCGGGGAAGAAAATTTTTCCCCGGGAGTTTCGTCCGTCTTATCCCTACTCCAAAAAGAAATCCGAATACCTCTCCAACAGATAATCCGTAGCTTTCCTCTCATCCATTCCCCGGATCTCCGCAAGAAACGCCCCGATCTTCAGCTTCCGTCTGGAGGTAGAAAATCCCAGATGATTCAACAATTCAAAATCCGCCTCCGTCAGATAAAAATGCAGTTTCACACAGGAATAGCCCAGCGAATCCAGCATCGTAGAGATACGATTCGAAAATACAATCAAAAAATCATAATCCAGCTTTTCCAGCAGATACAACTCATTGATATTGATCACATCCAGAAGCTCCACATCCACCCGGAACTTCATGCGTTCCATGAAAAAATCAATCTTCTCAATCGAAGAATTGGTCACGATCACCAGCTTCTTCCGATTGCGTCCGGCCAGCTTGTTGCGATTGGTAAACTTTCGGAAAATCAGGGTCAGAGAAGCAATCTGAAAATGACTCAGCCGGGTCTGATAAGTTTCCTCATAGTCAGAGATAGCGCTGCTTAGAATATCATAAAGCCGGTGATACTGCTCTTTTGTTTCCTCCAGCTTATTATCATAAAAAGAAAAATGATAGGTATTTCGTATCAGCGATTTATGGAGATACGCATATACCTCTTCATAAATAAAACGGTCGTCACAAATCCGGGTAATGATATTATTCTGGACTTTCCGTACCAGTTCCCTGGTGATGGCAAAAAGGTGCTCATTTACCGGAGGCATGACCCGTGTGCTGAAATCCAGGGAGGAAATCAGATGATTGACAAAGGTATTTTCCGCAGTGCGCTTCATCAGATGATAATCCTGTACCGGAACAGGTAGCTCCCGGGAAGTCTCCAGCGGATGCCCGAAATGCTGACGGAAATACGCGCAGGACAGATAAATATACAGGAACTTCACAGACGCATAGGAAATTCGAAAATGGCAGGTCTCAATAAGCTGCATTAACTGAGTTCGTACCGTCTGGATCTCTGCGTCAGCCTGAATCAGAAAATATTCAGCAATCATGGTCTGCAGCGGATGATTGGCCAGACGCCGGGTGAGCTGAAAATCCTGTCCAACCTCCAGATAGCGGGACAGAATACTGGTGACGCAGATACGAAAGGTCAGTTCATCTCCCACAATCCGAACGCCGGTTTTCGGAACCACTTCCGTGCCGAGATTCTGCGTTTTCAACCATTCCGACAGGGCGCGGCTATCTTTTTTCTTAGTCGAAGGGCTGAAATGAAGCGTCTCATATAAATGAGACATATTTAAGGCCGGATTAAAAAAGGCATAGATAACCATAATATCCAGACGCTCATTCTGGGAGGGCACATAATCCTCCGGGGTCAGAGATTGAATAAATGCCAGATATTCCGGATAGGTCATCTGAAAAATAGCCTGATTGTTGCTGATGAGAATCTGTTGTGCAGGCGCCAGATATTCATTGACCGCAGCGATGCTCCGCTTCACGGACGCAATACTTTTGCCTGAAAGCCGGCTGCATTTTTCCAGAGACAGCGTCTGCTTTTCCTGGATAAAAGCGCAGGTCTGTAAATCGTAAGAATGAATACTCATAGTTCATTTCCCCCATATAGCCGTATTATAGCAGATCTTTCGGCTTAAGGGTCATATTTTGTAATTTTTTCAGGTCGAAAGGTGACCTTGAAGAGAAAACGCACAAGGGCTATAGTATAATTAATCTTTGGCCAAAGGATGCAGAAAAATAAGAGGATGAGTAATTGTTAAGAATTCAGGAGGGTTATGATGAGCAAGAAAAAAGCGGGAAGCTTTAAAGACGGAATCCAGACCTTTGGACGTTCACTGCTGCTTCCGATTGCACTTTTAGCACCGATTGGTATGGTTATGGGTATCTGCAGCGCTTTGGGGCAGAGCTACATGATTGAGAAATTTCCGATTCTGGACGCAGCCGTATTGAAACTGATTATCAGTGGAGCGAAGGATATTACCAGTATTATTTTCAACAATATTCCGATTCTGTTTGCCATGGGCGTAGCTCAGGGAATGGCAAAGAAGGAAAAGGGAATCGCCGTATTCGCATCTGTCGTCGGATATCTGACGCTGAATACGGTCATGAATGTATTCCTGAAAAATACCGGTACGCTGGCAGACGCCGATACCATGGCGCAGGTAGGCCAGGGCATGGTGCTGGGCGTACAGACACTGAAGACTGAGGCTCTGGGCGGATTGATTTCCGGTCTGGTGGCTGCCAAGGTAGCAGATAAGTTCTACAATCTGGAGCTGCCGCTGGCCTTCGCCTTCTTCGGAGGAAAGAAATCCATTCCGATTATTACGTTTGTATGTATGATCCCGATTGGCCTGGTGCTGCCGATTATATGGAACCTGTTAATCAGCTTCCTGATCAGCATTTCCTTTATCTTTACCACCAACTACATCGGAAGCGGTATTTACTATATGCTGCACAGGGCGCTGATTCCCTTCGGACTGCACCATGTACTGGCAGCGGTTGTCCGCTTTACAGAGGCAGGCGGAACTTATCTTATCAATGGCACAGAGTATGTAGGTATCCTTCCGGCAGTCAATGAGATTTTATTTAACCTGGGTCCGGACAGTCCCTACTGGGCAGAGCTGATGCCGAAGCTAACCAGCTACCTGGGAGGTTCTCAGATGCTGACTACACTGTTCCGTATCCCGGCCATTGGTCTGGCGATGTACCATACTTCATATCTGAAGAACCGCAAGATGTGCAAGGGCGTCATCATGACCTGTGTACTGACTGCTTTCCTTGGAAATATCACAGAACCGCTGGAGTTCTCTTTCCTGTTCATTTCTCCGCAGCTTTTTGCGGTATACTGCGTACTGTGCGGCCTGATGACCATTCCTTATCAGTTCCTGCACATCAGCATCGGATACATCCGCGGAACAATCTTCGATTTTGGAATCTTCGGACTGATGTATGAGAACACCCATTGGCTGAACCTGATTCTGCTGGGTATTGTAAACTTTGTAGTATTTTATTTCGTATTTAAATTCTTCATCAGAAAATGGAACCTGGAGACGCCGGGACGGGAATCCTTTGAGATTGAGGAGTCCGCAAGCACACTGCTGAAGGATAAGAACTGGCCGGAAATCGCCCGTATTGTAGTGGAAAATCTGGGCGGCCCGGAGAATATTGTACATGTGGAAAACTGTGTATCCCGACTTCGTATCGATTTGAAGGATCCGGAGCAGGTCAATCAGACAGGTCTTCGTGATTCCGGCTGCGCAGGTATCTTTTTCCCGTCCAAGAATCATATTCACGTGGTATTCGGACCGCACGTGGAATTTGTAAGAAATGCCGTTGATAAATTGCTGAAGGGATAAGAAAAAATGAGAGCATTATATGATTCAAAGAGCAAAGGAAATGACAGAGGAATCAAGAAGCTACTTACAAAGGAAGCAAAGATAGAATCCTGGCTCCTTGCGGAGGCTGCGCTGGCTGACGCGCAGGCAGAGGAAGGCTTTATTCCCCGCAGCGCAGCAGACAATATCATAGAAAATGCGAAACTGGAGCGAATCGATCTGGAAGAAGTGGATCGCATTCAGGCAAAGGTAGGCCATGGCTTTGTACCATTTGTAAAGGTGCTGGTAAAGGCCTGCAGCGAGGAGGGTGGAAAATACGTCCATTACGGCGTGACCACCCAGAATATCCAGCAGACCGGCCAGCTCTATGTCACCTATAAAATCCATCGGATATTCCAGTCCTATGTGGCGGATATCCTGGATCACCTGGGCGATCTGGCTGAGGCTCATGCGGAGACGGTGATGCCGGGGCGTACCCATGGCCGTCATGCCATTCCGATTACCTACGGTTATAAAGTATCTGTCTGGATCAGCGAGCTCCTGAACGCGCAGGAGCGCCTGCAGGAATGTGAAAAACGGGTATTCCAGGCCATGGCAGGAGGCGCGGTAGGCGCCTTCAACGCCACCGGCGAGACCGGCTGGCGGGTGCAGCAGCGCTTTGCCAAGAAGCTGGGTATGTACAGCATGCCGGTTCCCTCCCGCAATATCTTCAGTCACAAAGAAGAATACATCATGAACCTGGCGCTTTTATGTAACGCCCTTCACAAAATAGCGGAGGAAGTTTACTACACGGGACTGGAAGAATTCGGGGAGGTCAGCGAGGCTTTTCAGAAGGGTACAGTGGGAAGCTCCACCATGCCCCAGAAAATCAATCCGAAGCTGGCGAAGGGCATCATAGCCAACTCACAGAAGCTCTATTCCCTGGTATCCACCGGACTTTTTACCGGCGTCCGGATGTTTGAGGGAGATTCCAGCGCCTACATGCTGTACGACGGTATGCTGGAGGAAGCATTGGAACTGACGACAGAAGTCCTGATGCGCGCGGAGGAGCTGACCGCCACCCTGCATGTGAATAAAGAGCGCATGTATCAGAACGCCCTGTTAAATAAGGGTCTCGACAACAGTGAATGCGTCATGATGAAAATAGCGGAAAAGCTTGGCAAGGATCGCGCCCATGAGTTATTATATGATAAAGCGATGCTGGCAGAGCTGGACGGCAAAGATTACCTGACCGTACTGAAAGAAGATCCGGTATTATCCGACAACTTCACCGATCAGGAACTGGAAGAAATGATAAAACCTGAGAACTACACGGGACTGTCTGCCTTTCTGGCCCACCGTATGGCAAAAGAAGCAAAAGAACGCGCCAAAAAGGCAAAGGAGAACCAGAAAAATGGGATTATTCAGCCGTAAGAAAAAAGAAGAATTCGTATCACCGATGACCGGAACCCTGCTCCCCATCGAGCAGTGTCCGGATCCGGTATTCGCCGGAAAAATCATGGGAGACGGCTTTGCGATCGAACTGACCGGAGCCGAGGTAACCGCGCCTGTGAGTGGAACCATTGCCACCGCATTTCCTACCGGACATGCATATGGCATCAACACCGATGACGGAAAAGAAATCCTGATACACATCGGCATGGACACCGTAGCGCTGAACGGACAGGGCTTTGACGTAAAAGTAAAGCAGGGAGATACCGTAAAACAGGGTGACCTGCTGGTAAAAGTAGACGTAGAGTATTTGAAAGCGCAGGGAAAATCCGTAGTCTCTCCGGTCATCTTCACAAGCGGAGAAAAAATAGAGCTGCAGAAAACAGGCGCAGTTCAGAATGGAGAAAACGGCATTGTCAAAATCGGGTAAAATGCTGGCGTCCGACTTCGATCGGACCTTCTATGTAAACTGTAAAATCACAGAGGCCAATACCCGTGCAGTGGAAACCTGGCGGCAGCAGGGCAACCTGTTCGTCATAGCTACAGGACGGGAAGAAAGCATTCTCAGGGAAAAACTGGAAGAATGGGAAGCCGAGGCGGACTATCTGATCTGCAATAATGGCGCGCGTATCGTAAACTGGGACGGCAGAGTCCTGTATGAGAAAATAATGGATACGGTCGAGGTACTGCAGATAACCGATTATCTGCTGGAACAATATGGAATGCCGGTAGATGTCACCTGCAAAAGCTTCCGAAAACAGGTCATCACAGGAACCGACCCGGAGAAGGATCCCATCATGTACAACGGCATCCGCGAGACCATCACACAGGAAGACTTCCGGAAAGCCTGTCGGGAAGTCCTGCAAGTCCATGTGCGTTTTTCTAATAACGAGGAAACCTGCAAAGCAGCCGAGGCCATCAACGCCCGCTATCCAGGCGCAGAGGCTTTTGTCAACGAAAACAACGCCGACATCGTAAGCCGGGGCTTGGGCAAAGCCGAGGGCATCGCTATCCTGACCAAAGCCATCAGCTTCCGGGGTCAGATCGCCGCCATTGGCGACGCCCATAACGATCTGGGAATGCTCCGCCGCTATCAGGGCTGCACTCTGCAGGCTGCCAACCCGGCTATCCGCCAGGAAATCCCGGTATCCCGCACATTTGCAGACGTAGCTGCCTGCCTGACCTATCTGTCCACAAATTAACGTGTCATCTGAATCGCCCGCTCTGCTTTGCAGAGCCGGGCAATTTTCACGCATCCGTTCTTCACATTCCCTTCGCCTCCCGCATATCTATAAAGTATACCCTTCTATCCAAAAGGTGATCTCATGAACTTTGGCACCATCTCCCCCAGGGAAATAGACAGCTATCTCTTTAAACCCGACTACATCCTCATTGACATCCGCTCTCCCCGGGACTTCCGCCGCCGGCACATCAAAGGCGCCGTCTGCATCCCTTACGAGAACCTGCAGGACCGCGTGTACCTGCTCCGCCGCAAAACCCTGATCCTCTACTGCGAGCGCGGCAGCACCAGCATGAAAGCCGCCCGGGAGCTGGCCGAAGCAGGCTACCGGGTCTTGACCTTAGTGGGCGGTATCCAGTCCTACAAAGGGCGGAATCTGGAACAGTATTAGAGATTCAGCCCCGGCATGGCGCAGAAAAATCATTGACAGCGGGGAAAGGGCATATTAAGATAAACTATAAGTGGATGACGGCAGGCGCAGGAGCAAACAATCAGAAGCGTCTGCCGTCAAACTGAATGCAAAAAAGTAAGAAAATGGTAACAGTTCAGGCGGAACCGTTACAGAAGACGGAGAGATAAATGGAAACATACGAATTCCTCGCCCCCTGCCACTTCGGCCTGGAGGCGGTATTGAAACGGGAAATACAGGACCTGGGATACGACGTAAGCCTGGTCGAGGACGGCCGCGTCACCTTCATCGGCGACATGGACGCCCTGTGTCGCGCCAACATCTTCCTTCGGACCGCGGAGCGCGTCATGCTTCAGGTGGGCCGCTTCAAGGCAGAGACCTTCGACGAGCTCTTCGAGGGCATCAAAGCCATCCCCTGGGAAAACTACATCCCGGCAGACGGAAAATTCTGGGTCACAAAAGCCACGTCCGTAAAAAGCAAGCTGTTCAGCCCGTCAGACATCCAGTCCATCGTCAAAAAAGCCATGGTAGAGCGACTGAAGACCAGATATAAGATGGAATGGTTCAGCGAGGACGGAGCCTCCTACCCTATCCGTATCACATTTTTAAAGGATGAGGCAGTGGTAGGTCTGGACACCTCCGGCGTCTCCTTGCATAAGCGCGGTTATAGAAGACTAACCAGCAAAGCGCCCATCACCGAGACTCTGGCGGCAGCCCTGATTATGCTGACACCCTGGAAAGGCGACCGCATCCTGGTAGATCCGTTCTGCGGCTGTGGCACATTTCCCATCGAGGCGGCCATGATGGCGGCCAACATCGCCCCGGGCATGAACCGGGAATTCGTGGCCGAGGACTGGAAAAACATGATCCCGAGAAAACTCTGGTACAACGCGGTGGAAGAGGCGAACGACCTCATCAAAGACGACATCGAAACTGACATCCAGGGCTACGACATCGACCCGGACATGGTAAAGGCGGCCCGGGAAAATGCAAGGGAAGCAGGCGTCGACCACCTGATCCATTTTCAGGCGCGGCCGGTCTCTGAGCTCCGCCATCCGAAAAAATACGGCTTTGTCATCACAAATCCGCCCTATGGCGAGCGCCTGGAGGAAAAAGAAGCCCTGCCGACCCTGTACCGGGAGATTGGCGAGGCCTATGACCGCCTGGATGACTGGTCCATGTACCTGATCACCGGCTACGAGGACGCGGAGCGATATCTGGGCCGCAAGGCGGCGAAGAACCGTAAAATCTATAATGGCATGTTGAAAACCTATTTCTATCAGTTTCCGGGATCCAAACCGCCCCGGAGACCGCGGCAGGATGTATGAGAAAAAAACTTCGAACCCTGACAGTGCTGGCATTTCTGGTCTGCTGTTTTCTTGTGATACGAGATATGGATATTCAGCCGACGGAGGCGCCGGTGAGCGGCGCGGCCCTGGTGGAATCCATGCTGGAGGAAAAGGCCGGCAAAACCGCGGAGAGTCTGGCTATTGACCGGACAAAGGAAGAAATCGAACTTCCGGAACGGTATGATTACCGGGAGGAAGGCAGGAGTGTTCCGGCCCGGGATCAAGGACAGCACGGTACCTGCTGGGCCTTTGCGGGCCTGACCGCGTTGGAGACGGCACTGATGCCGGAAAAGCAATATGATTTTTCTCCGGATCACCTGAACTATCACAATCATTTTAAAATGGGAACAGAAGAAGGCGGTTCCTATATCATGTCGATGGCTTATCTGACGTCCTGGGCCGGACCGGTGCTGGAGCAGGACGATCCGTACGGCGACGGGCAGTCCCCCGACGATCTGCAGGCAGTCTGTCATGTGCAGGAGGTGCGGATGCCGGACGCTAAGGATTATCAGGCCATCAAGCAGACCGTGTACCTGTACGGCGGCGTGGAGAGCTCCCTGTATATGGATTTTGACGATCCGACCCAGGATTCGGCCTACTACAGCCGGGAGTACAGCAGCTACGGCTACACCGGGGAGGAGGCGGCCAATCACGATGTGGTCATCATAGGCTGGGACGATGATTATCCGGCGGAGAATTTCACCCGGGCGGTGGCCGGAGACGGCGCATTCATCTGTCAGAACAGCTGGGGGGAAAGCTTCGGGGAGGACGGCATATTTTACGTGTCCTATTATGACACGAATATCGGAAATGACAATGTGGCTTACACCCGGGTGGACGGCCCGGACAATTACGACACCCTTTACCAGTCGGATCTGTGCGGCTGGTGCGGACAGATTGGCTACAATACAGAAAAGGCCAGCTTTGCCAATGTATACGAGGCGGTCGGAAATCAGGAGCTGAAAGCCGTAGGCTTTTATGCTACCGGACCGGATACGGAATATCGCATCAGCATCCAACCGGAATTTACCGACGCAACGTCTCTTGGGGAGGCGCAGATTCTGCAGTCGGGATATTTGCAGTACGCGGGCTATTATACCGTAGATCTGACGGAAGCGGTATCCGTGTGTGCGGGTGACCGGTTTGCCGTGATTGTGCAGATAACCACGCCGGGCAGCCAGTATCCGATTGCTGTGGAATACGCGTCTGACGAGCTTCAGGACGCAGTAGATTTAAGCGATGGCGAGGGGTATATCAGTGCCGACGGCTATCTCTACTGGGAACGTGTGGAGACGGAGCAGCAGAGCAATCTGTGTCTGAAGGTATATGCTTCGGACCGGAACTAGGAAACAGAGGAGAAGAAAATGGATAAACTGATATTTGCTACCGGAAATGCAGGAAAAATGAAAGAAATCCGTGAGATTCTGGGACGGCCCGGCCTCACGATTCTGTCCCAGAAAGAAGCGGGCATCACAAGTGACGCCGAGGAAAACGGAACCACGTTTGAGGCCAATGCCCTGATTAAGGCCCGGGCTGTGGCGGCCCAGACCGATGCCCTGGTGCTGGCGGATGATTCCGGCCTGGAAATTGATTATCTGAACGGGGAGCCGGGCGTCTATTCCGCCCGCTATATGGGAGAGGACACCCCCTATACCATCAAAAATCAGAAGATCCTCGATCTGCTGGCAGGCGTGCCTGAGAAAAAGCGGACCGCGCGCTTTGTGTGCGTCATTGCGGCAGTGCTTCCGGATGGACGGGAATTTACCACAAAGGGGACCATCGAGGGTATCATCGGCTACGAATCCAGAGGCGAAGGCGGTTTTGGTTACGACCCGATTTTCTTTGTGCCGGAATTCGGCTGTTCCACCGCAGAGCTTACCATGGAACAGAAAAATAAAATCAGCCACAGAGGAAAGGCTTTAAGGGCTATGAAAGAAGTTTTAAAAGAGGTAAATGCATGAAGGTACTGATTGTCAGCGATACACATGGAAAAGAAGGCAACCTGAAAGAAGCTATGGAACGGGAAAAGCCCTTTGATATGCTGGTTCACTGTGGCGATGTGGAGGGCAGTGAGGAAAAGATCCGGGAAATGGCAGGCTGTCCGGTCCACATGGTGGCGGGAAATAATGATTTTTTCTGCGATCTGCCCC
>USDU01000067.1 GCA_900553635.1 uncultured Lachnospiraceae bacterium
ATCAATCCCTACAACAGCAGCTTCCCGACTCTGGTTAAAGATCTGAAACGGTGGAAAAAGGAAAAATATTCCATTATCCTCATGTGCGCGTCCGGAACCCGGGCCAAACGGCTGGCTGCGGATCTTCAGGATGAGGAGCTGAACAGTTTTTACAGTGAAGATCCGGATCGCGTTGTACAGCCATCAGAGATTATGGTGGTGCATGGCAGCCTTCACAGAGGCTACGAATACCCCATGCTCCGTTTTGCCGTACTTTCCGAGACCGATATCTTTGGCCGGGAAAAGAAGAAACGGAAAAAGCAGAAGACCTACGAGGGCCAGAAGATCCAGAGCTTCTCCGATATCAAACCCGGCGATTACGTGGTGCATGAAAACCACGGCCTCGGCATCTACCGCGGCATTGAGAAGGTAGAAGTCGATAAGGTTATGAAGGATTATATCAAAATCGAGTATGCAAAGGGCGGCAACCTCTATATTCTGGCAACCCAGTTGGAAATGATTCAGAAATACGCCGGATCCGACGCCAAAAAACCCAAGCTGAACCGTCTGGGCGGCAGCGAGTGGACCCGCACCAAGTCGAAGGTTCGGGGAGCCGTACAGGAGGTGGCCCGCGATCTGGTGCTGCTCTACGCGGCCCGTCAGGAGAAGCAGGGCTTTGTCTACGGCCCGGATACAGTCTGGCAGACCGAGTTTGAAGAGCTGTTTCCCTTTGAGGAGACCGAGGATCAGCAGCTGGCCATCGAAGCCACCAAGCGGGATATGGAAAGCACGAAAATTATGGATCGCCTGATCTGCGGCGACGTGGGTTACGGCAAAACCGAGATCGCCATCCGTGCCGCCTTCAAGGCCGTGCAGGAGAATAAGCAGGTGGTTTATCTGGTGCCGACCACAATATTGGCCCAGCAGCATTATAATACCTTCATCCAGCGAATGAAGGATTTCCCGGTGCGCATCGATCTGTTGTCCCGATTCCGGACGCCGGGCGAGATTAAGAAATCCATTGCCGACCTGAAAAAGGGTCTGGTGGATATCGTCATCGGCACCCATCGGGTGCTGTCCGCCGACGTGGAATTCAAGGATCTGGGACTTCTGATTATCGACGAGGAGCAGCGCTTCGGCGTGGCCCACAAAGAAAAAATCAAGAAGCTGAAGGAAAATGTGGACGTCCTGACCCTGACCGCCACGCCGATTCCGCGTACCCTGCACATGAGTCTCATCGGCATCCGGGACATGAGCGTGCTGGAGGAAGCGCCCCAGGATCGTCTGCCCATCCAGACCTATGTGATGGAATATGACAGTGAAATGGTTCGGGCTGCCATCAGCCGGGAGCTGTCCCGGGGCGGCCAGGTATATTATGTATACAATCGTGTAAATAACATTGCCGAGGTGGCGGCCCAGGTGGCCGAGCTGGTACCGGAGGCCACCGTGGCCTTTGCCCACGGCCAGATGAAAGAGCACGAGCTGGAGCGTATCATGTTTGATTTCATCAATGGGGAAATCGACGTACTGGTGTCCACCACCATCATTGAGACCGGGCTGGATATCTCCAACGCCAACACCATGATTATCCACGATGCGGATAATCTGGGTTTGTCCCAGCTCTATCAGCTCCGTGGCCGCGTGGGCCGTTCCAATCGTACATCCTATGCTTTCCTGATGTATAAGCGGGATAAGATGCTCAAAGAAGTGGCGGAGAAACGTCTGGGCGCCATCCGGGAATTTACCGAGCTGGGCAGCGGCTTCAAAATCGCCATGCGAGATCTGGAGATCCGGGGTGCGGGTAATCTTCTGGGTGAGCAGCAGCATGGCCATATGGAGGCTGTCGGCTACGACCTGTATTGTAAGATGCTGAACGAGGCCGTCAGGCGGGAAAAGGGTCTCAGTTGGGAGGAGGACGAATTCCAGACTCTGGTGGATATGGATATCGACGCCTATATCCCAACCACCTATATTCGCAGCGAAAGCCAGAAGCTGGATATCTACAAGCGTATCGCCGGTATCGAGACCTTCGAAGAGAGTGAAGACATGCAGGATGAGCTCCTGGACCGTTTCGGCGATCTTCCGAAGGCCGTACAGAATCTTCTTGCCGTAGCCTGTCTGAAAATCAGGGCTCACAACGTATATGTTAAAGAGATTGTTGAGAAACCCGATGAGATACGGCTGGCTCTGTATGAAAAGGCAAAGCTGAATCCGGCGGCTTTCCCGGAATTTCTCGCCCGCTTCAACGGACGGATGAAATTCATCAAGGGAGAGAAACCGGCGTTCTGCTACCGCCGTCAGAAGAACAGCCGCGGCGAGGAGGCGGATCCCCTGAAGCTGGCGGAGAGCATCCTCGACAAAATGCAGGATTTGCTGGAGGAGCGTACATGAGAAAAAGGTTAAAGAAGCTGGGAATCCTTATGATGCTGGCAGCTGTGGCTCTGGCCGGGTGCGGCAAAAGGGAGGCGGGAGTCCCCCGGGTCCTTGAGCAGGAGAGCGGAACCACCCTGGCCACTCTGGGCGACGAACCTATTTACCTGGAGGAAGCCCTGTTCTATACCAGGATGCTGCAGGAGCAGTGGGAATATGTCTACTATGAAAGCTTCGGGGAAACTATGTGGCAGCAGGAGGCGGACGACAGTGGCCAGACCCTGGAGGAGCTTTTGAAAAGCAGCGTGCTGGATACCCTGACGGAGCTCCATCTGCTCTGCGCCCACGCGGGAGAATACGGCGTGAGCCTGACCGACGGGGAGCAGGAGGAGATCGCCCGCCGGGCACAGAATTTTATGGAAAATAATACAAAGGCGGTGCTGGAGGCGGCAGGCGCGGATCGGGAAAGCGTGGAGCGTTATCTTGCCCGGAATGAACTGGCCGGAAAGGTGGCGGAAGCCATCCGGGCGGATTATGAGCCGGAGATAAGCGAAGAAGAGGCACAGGTGGGCAGATTGACCTACGCGCTGTTTTCTAATACGGGACTTTATGATGTGGAGGGTAATTTCACGCCATTTACAGAGGAGGAGTTAGCCAAAATTCAGCAGGAGGCGGATGACTTCGCAGCGCTGGCGGCGGATTTGGGCGATATTTCCGCTGCAGGCGAACAATTTCCCCACACGGTTATCGACGTGTATTTTAATGAGGACACTGACGGAGGAGCCCACCCGGATGTGGCGGGGAAGGCCCGGGAGCTGCCGGTGGGCGGCGTGTCCGGTGTGATTGCCACCGACGAGGGCTGGTATGTGGTGCAGCATGTTTCAGATCTGGATGCGGACGCCACGTCGGATCGGCTGGAGGAACTGAAAGAATCCGCAAAGCAGGAATATTTACAGAATCTGGAAGATTCCTGGGCGAAGGAAACGCCGCTAAAAGTGGATGAAAATGTTTGGGAGACGGTGCAAATCGACGGCTTGATCACCGAGATTGGCGGAGACGGAAGCCACGAATGATACGCAGCTGTGAAAAGAGCGTGAAATCTCGCAGGAAACGCAAGAAAGCCTTGCCCACAGCGGAAAAAGCGTCTATAATAAACCCAGAATGTTACTGTTCCCTTTCTTCACAGTAATACGCTTGCGATGTACAGAAATCGCATCTTATGCGATTTCGCGCTGAAGAGCTCGGGATTTCCGCACATTTTGTACGGAAACACCTGGCGGAATGATGTAAGTGGACAGTAGTTTTAGAATACTCCGTTTTTCAGAGAAGAAGCGGGCAGGAAAGGATTTACGGAAATGATGAAAAAAGGAATCGCAGTTCTGGCAGCAGGTCTGATGCTTGCAGGCTCACTGACAGGATGTGGAAAAGGCAATACACTGGACGGTACGCAGACTGTGGCAGTGATGGATGAGACGACCAATGTGCCGCTGGCAGAGGTAAGCTTTCTGCTTCGTTATCAGCAGGCGCAGATGGAATCCTACTACGGGGCCATGCTTGGCATGACCAATGTGTATGGACAGGATCTGTCCGGTACCGGAACCGTATACGGCGAGACAGCGAAGCAGAGCCTGATGGAGCAGTTTAACCAGATGTATGTACTGGAAGCAGAGGCGGCAAATTACGGCGTAGAGCTGACAGACGACGAGAAGACCGCTATTTCCGATGCGGCTGCCCAGTTCATGAAGGATAATTCCGCAGGCGTGCAGAAGACCCTGGGCGTAACCGAGGCGGATGTGGAGCATGTGCTGACCCTGATGACTATCCAGGAGAAGATGTACGCGCCGCTGACCGAAGATGTGGATACTGAGGTTTCCGATGAGGAAGCGGCTCAGAAGCGCATTGTCTATGTATATATGTCTACTGCAGGTACTGAGACGGATGAGGATGGCAATACGGTTGACCTGACTGATGAGGAGAAGGCCGCAAAGAAGCAGGAGCTTCAGGACATTCTGGACGCGGCAGCAGAGAGTGGAGATCTGAAGGCAGCAGTAGACGCAGCTAATGAGAATCGCGATGAGAATTCCCAGCTTTCAGCCAGCGAGACCACTTACGGCGCGGACAGTACCACACCGGCAGAAGAGGTTCGTACAGCGGCAGACGCGCTGAAGGACGGCGGACTGGCTCTGATTATCGAGACAGATACCGGATATTATGCGGTACAGATGGTCAGCACCTTTGATGAGGAAGCGACCGCCAATAAGAAAGATTCCATCGTAACCGAGCGTAAGAATACCCTGTATCAGGAAAAATGCGCGGATCTGGAAGAACAGCATTCTTTTGATATCAAGGATGACGTACTGGCAGAGCTGACCTTTGATCGGATTTATACACTGAACACCGGAAGTACGGAGGAATAAAATCATTATGGGAAAAGAGAGACTGGAACAGAATCTCATTGACCAGATGAAAGAGGCCCAGCTGAAGCTTGGGTTTGAAGAGGAGACCATGAGGCTTTACTACCCCGTGGCCTCCTTGAATCTTTTACTGGGAACAAATTGTGAGACAGCGAAGGAAATGGTAGCGGAGCTTACGGATTTATTTGCGGATAGAACGGGCGTGCTGGGGGCTATGAGCTTCCGGGTAAGTGCAGGACGTATCGAGGTCAGTGTACCGCCGGCGGGAGCCCGCTATGTGCATGAGCATATGGGTGATGTGGCATTCTTAAAGGCCATTATCGACCTGTTTTCCAATCCCCACGACAAGAGTGTGGAGGATGTGAAGAAGGTCTTCGGACAGTTTGGAGCTTATATCTGCGAGGAGATGCCGGAGGGCTCTGATTTCGACGAGGCCCTGCATTTTGAAGATCCGTCCATAGACGAGTATTATTACTGCGTAAAAGAAGAGATGGGCCATCTCATTTACCATCGCTTTCTGAAAGAGGATTACCAGAAATTGTTGTAATAATTTTGTAAAAATTTCAGCTGCGGCGGTTGAAAACCGCAGATAGAGGTGTTATATTATAGAAGACAATGACTGCCAGTCGAGGGCAGCAGAAATATAGCCCGGGAAATGGGCCATAGACGAATGAGGAGGCATTATGAAAGCGAAACGAGTGGGGGCATTACTGCTCTCTGCAGTTCTGACTGTGTCGCTGCTTAGCGGCTGCAGCTCCAGAAGTCAGGTAACCGAGGATATGATTCCGACCGTTACAGATTTACAGGAGGATTCCGGCGAAGAAGTGGCAGAGGCCAGCGTCATAGGACTTTCCATGAACAAGTCCTATGTGGCGGAGCTGACCCGTCTGGATGGAGATAACACCGAGAAGGCGAAGGTATCCGCAAAGGAGATCCAGGTCGTGCTGAAGGCGACCTCTCTTGACAAGGATCTGAAGGTACAGATTGTCAACAAGGCGACCGGAAAGGTTATTACCGGAACTGCGTTTGAGGTGACAGTCAAGGATTCTGAAAATAAGACAGAGAGCTATACAGATAAGGATAAGGACGGCATCATTTACGTGAAGTCCATGACTCCCGGAAAATGCAAGATTTCCATGAAGGCGTCCGGAGGTTACGCGGCACCGGCTGATATTACAGCCGACGTTAAGGCCAATATCGAGTATAAGGCCGTGGATGTCAGCGCGGAGATCAAGAGTGAGAGCCAGATCAATGTGGCAAAAGAGGATACCAATACTTCCGGCAATGACAGCGCAGGTACTGCCCAGACCCTGAAGGATACGGTAGAATACGTGGCTTCCACCAAGACGGAGCCGAAGCAGAAGGTAGATCAGTGGGGACAGCCGGTATATTCCAAGCAGAAGCTGGATAAGTACGGTACACCCATGTACGCGAAGATTATCTCAGAGCCGGCGTCTGATCATGTGGACAACAATAACGATAATAAGTGTGATCGCTGTGGCGCGGATATGACTCCGGCGCATACGCATACATATGAAAAAGAAGTTACCAAAGAACCGACCTGTACCGAGAAGGGTACTTATCGTCTGGTTTGCAAGGCAGATGGTGATGTGAAGGAAGAGGGCGAGATCGACGCGCTGGGCCACACAGAGCCGGATGCAGATGGAAAATGCACCCGTTGCGGCGCGCAGCTCACAGAGAAGCCGACCACCCCGGATCCCGGCGACAGTGGTAATTCCGGCGAGAACACCGGTAATAACAATGGCAGCGAGGGCAGCACAGAGACTCAGAAGATAGAAGCGCCGACCGCAGGCGTCGTAGTCCGCGGCCTGATGTTCCTGAAAGCAGCGCCCACAGACAAGATTGTCTACGATACCAGCAGCGCTCCGGTCTATGATACCAGCAGCGCTCCGGTCTATGAGGACGGAACAAACGGTGTGAAATATACCGGCTGGCAGACCATCGACGGCGCAACCTACTATTTTGATAAGAATGGTAATAAAGTTACCGGAACCCAGGTTATCCAGGGTATCCAGTACACCTTCAGCAGCGAGGGCGTCCGCTCCGGCACCATCGGAATCGACGTATCCAAGTACCAGAGCAGCATCAACTGGCAGAAGGTAAAGAACGCTGGCATCAACTTCGCGATTATCCGCTGTGGTTATCGTGGCTATGGATCCGGTGTCCTGGTACAGGATCCGAAGTTTGCGTCCCATATCTCCGGCGCCAAGGCAGCAGGCCTGCGCGTAGGTATCTATTTCTTCAGCCAGGCTATCACCGAGGCTGAGGCCGTAGAGGAAGCAAGTATGGCCGTGAAGCTGGCGAATCAGTACGGCATTAATATGCCGATCGCCATCGACAGTGAGTACGCGGCAGGCGGACGTGGCCGTGCGGACGGACTTTCCAAGGCCGACAGAACCAAGATTACCGTGGCATTCTGCAACACTGTAGCCAACTCCGGTTACAGACCGATGGTATACGCAAGCAAGAGCTGGTTCTCTTCTCACCTGGATGTATCCAAGTTCGGCAGCTACCGCATCTGGGTAGCGCACTACGCAGACAAGTGCGGCTACGGCGGACGCTACGATATCTGGCAGAACACCTCCAAGGGCTCCGTAGACGGCGTACCGGGTAATGTGGATATGAATATCAGTTCCATCTAAATACAGAGATATAATGAATAAAAGGGAAAGGGCCCCGTCCATTGGACGGGGCCCTTTCGAGGGGAATGTAAACGGACCGTATTAGGTCCTGAGATAAGCGAATGTTTTTCTTGCTACACCCAGCTCTTCATTGGCTGGGATAACGTGTATGGTGACCGGGGAATCTGTACGGGAAATCACAGTATTCGCTCCGGTGCAGCTCTGATTTTTTTTATCATCCAGCAAGATACCCATATGCTTTAGTTGATGACAGACTGCTTCGCGGATGCGGGTACCGTGTTCTCCGATGCCGCCGGTGAAGACCAGATGGTCGAGACCGCCAAGCTCCGCGTAGTACGCGCCGATATGACGGACGATGCCGTTGCAGAAGACGTCAATGGCGAGCCGGGCGCGCTCATTTCCGGCGTCGGCAGCTTCCTGGACGTCTCTCAGGTCATTGCTGACACCGGAGATACCAAGGAGTCCTCCCCGCTTCGTCAGGCCATCCAGAACCTGGTCCAGAGAAAGTCCTTCCTTCTGCAGGAACGGAACGATAAAGGGGTCGATGTCGCCGCAGCGGTTGGACTGAATTACGCCCACCTGCAGGGAGATACCGAAGCTGGTATCAACGCTCTTGCCGTCATCGATGGCACACAGCGAACCGCTGCCGCCCAGGTGACAGGAGATAGCCTTGCCGGTGGATCCATACATATCGGTAAGCGTCTCAGCCACATAGCTATGGGAAGCGCCGTGATATCCCAGGCGCTGGATGCCATATTCTTCATACCATTCCCAGGGAATGCCGTAGATACGCCGTTCCAGTGGGATAGTCTGATGGAAAGCCGTCTCAAAAGCACCCACCAGCATAGCGTCGGGCATCAGCTTCTGAAACTGGAGGATAGCCTCCAGATAAGGTTTGTTGTGGGCCGGCGCTACCACCATGTAGTCCTCCATGCCCTGAAGAACTTCCGGGGTCAGCTCATGGATACCGTAATGGTCTTTGGAGAGAACCGTCTTGAAGCCCACGCGCGTGAGCTCGGACAGATCCGATAAAACACCGTTCTCTTTATCGAGAATCCGATCCAGAAAGAGCTGAATTCCTTCCGTATAAGTTGGAACATGAAGATTCTCCTGAAAAACGCGGAAACCATCCGGTTTGGAAAAATGGAAAATCGCAGTATCCGTACCTACGCGCTCTACCTTTCCTTCTGCGAGCACTTCTTCCGCAGGCATGTTGAATAGCTTGAATTTGAGAGACGTACTCCCTGCGTTACAGACTAAAACCCTCATGAAACTCCTCCACCCCAAATTGTTCGTTAAAAAATACACAATATTGTTAAAAAAATATCATTTTCAGTATTGTCAAATCAGGATTCACCTGTTATTTTATTAGTATAACAAAAACCAAATGTATACACAATATTAAAAAGCAGTGGGCGAGGGAAAATTTGTAATAAATATTCCCCCGCGGCCTGGACAGGAGGAAATATTATGATTAAAATGGCGTTTTTCGATGCAAAACCTTATGAAATTGAGGCTTTCAGAAAATGGAACAGCGATGGAGAAATTGATATCCGTTACATGGAGCATAAGCTCAATGTCCAGACCGTGGACTCCGCGAAGGGCTGCGACGTGGTGTGTGCCTTTGTAAATGATACCATTGACGCGGAGGTGCTGGACGAGCTGAAGGCTCTGGGCGTGAAGCTGGTGGCTATGCGCTGCGCAGGCTATAATAATCTGGATTTGAAAGCCCTGGGCAACCTGAAGGCAGTCCGCGTACCGGCTTATTCTCCCCATGCGGTAGCAGAGCATGCCATGGCGCTTCTGCTGACCCTGAACCGTAAGACTCATAAGGCTTACAACCGTACCCGGGAGTTTAACTTTAGCTTAAACGGACTGACCGGCGTAGACCTGTATGGCAAGACTGTTGGCGTTGTGGGAACCGGACGGATTGGCCGCATGTTCATCGACATTTGCCGCGGCTTCGGCATGAAAGTTATTGCCTATGATATGTATCCGGTGGAGGGCATCGACTACGTGGATCTGGACACCCTGTTCCGTGAGAGTGATTTTATCTCCCTGCACTGCCCGCTGACCGACGAGACTCATCACATGGTAGATGAGAAGCGCTTCGCCATCATGAAAGACAGCGCCATCCTCATTAATACTTCCCGCGGTGCCCTGGTAGACAGCGTAGCCCTGGTAGAGGCTCTGTGGAACAAGCAGCTGCGCGCCGTAGGCCTGGACGTATACGAGGAAGAGGCTAACTACTTTTTCGAGGACTGCTCCGGGGAAATCGTGGACGACGCAACCTTGCAGCTTCTGGTATCCATGCCGAACGTGCTGCTGACTTCCCATCAGGCATTCCTGACCGAGGAAGCGCTTTCCAACATCGCGGAGACAACCCTGAACAATGTGAAGGAATTCTTCCATAACAACAACCTGGTGAATGAAATCAAATAAGATTTCGGAGATAGAAAGACCGGATGCATTCTCATCAGAGAAATGCTTCCGGTCTTTTTATGATTGGATCAGCCAAACACAGTCTGTAGTGTCTGGTACAATTTATCAATATCAATCGGCTTGGACAGATGCGCGTTCATGCCGGCGTCCAGGCTCTTTTTGACGTCCTCGGCAAAGGCGTTGGCTGTCATGGCGATGATGGGAATGGTCCGGCCCAGCGGGTTTGCACCGCTGCGGATCGTCCGGGTGGCTTCGTAGCCGTCCATGCCGGGCATCTGCACGTCCATCAGGATGGCGTCGTACTCGCCGGGGGCCACGGTCCGGAATTTCTCCACGACCTCGACACCGTCGCGGCAGATGGTGCAGGAAGCGCCCCGCATCTCCAGCAGGGACTGCAGGATCTCGGCGTTGATCTCGTTGTCCTCGGCGCAAAGGAAGCGCATCCCGTGCAGCGACGGGCTGTCCTGCGCCGGGGTATGGCAGACGGCGGGTGCTGCCTGCGCCGTTTCTTCGCAGATCTTGAAGTCCAGCACCACCTCGAAGCGGGTGCCCTTGCCCAGCTGGCTTTGCAGCGTGATGACACCGCCCATCATGTCCACGATGTTCTTGGTGATGGCCATGCCCAGACCGGTGCCCTGCACCTTGTTGGTCACCGAATTCTCGGCCCGGCTGAAGGACTCGTAAATGTGCTTCTGGAACGCTTCGCTCATGCCGATGCCGTTGTCGGTGACGGTGAACTTGTAGCGGGCATAGTGGCCGCTGCGGAGGATCTCCTCCACATTCAGCGAGATGCTGCCGCCATGGCCGGTGTACTTGACCGCATTGGACAGGATGTTGAGCAGTACCTGCCGCAGGCGGGTGGCGTCGCCTTCCACATTCTCGTGGAGCAGGTCGTGGACCTGTACGGTGAACTGCTGGTCCCGCAGCACGGCCTGCTGGCGGATCACGCTGTCCACCTGTGCGATCTGCTCGGCCATGCGGAAGGGCTGGATGTTCAGGGTGGCCTTGCCGCTTTCGATCTTGCTCATGTCCAGGATCTCGTTGATGAGGTTCAGCAGATGCCAGCTGGCGGTCTTCAACTTGTCAATGTAGCCCTGCAGCTTGCCCGGGTTTTGCAGGTCGTTTTCCATCAGGCTGGCCAGGCCCACGATGGCGTTCATCGGGGTACGGATGTCGTGAGACACGTTGCTCAGGAAGGTGGTCTTGGCCGAGCTGGCGCTCTCCGCCTGCTGCAGGGCCGCCCGCAGCTCTCGCTGGCTTTCCTGCAATTTCTGGTTCAGCTTCCGGGCCTGCCGGGCGGCTTCCT
>USDU01000068.1 GCA_900553635.1 uncultured Lachnospiraceae bacterium
CCATAAAATAAAGTTATCAACCAAGTTATCCACATTATCCACATTTTTGGATGTGTAAAACCCAGGTTTACATAGTATTTTTAAAAACAAACGTTCTGTACAGATTGAATAAAACTGCATAAGACGAAAATAAAGTGGAAAACAGACTTGACTTTTGCAATGTCGAAATATAATTGGTATTGTCTGATAATTGTGAAAAATCAGGGAATACAAGCGATGGGAAATAAAAAAAGTATGCCATGATACTCTAAGCCAAAGTATTTAGAGTATCATGGCAGTATAAGAAGCTTAGAAATTATGGCTGCAATAAATACCTACCGGATGGCAACCAGTTTATAGATGGGGTTACCCTTTGCTGAAAACTTCTCCTCGTACTCCGTCATGATATTGCCCTCATTCATGGTTGGATCATGATGCAGATCCCTGGAGCAGCCCACAAGCCTCCATCCGGCTTCCTCCACGCTCTCCAGTGAGAAATCGAACAAATCCATATTGTCGGTCTTGAATTCAATCTGACCATCCGCCGCCAGCACCAGATTGTAGCGCGCCAGGAACTCCGTGGAAGTCAGGCGTCGCTTTGCGTGCCGTGCCTTGGGCCAGGGATCGGAAAAATTCAGATAGATCCGGTTCAGTTCTCCATTCGCGAACATCTCCGGCAGCTCCGCCGCGTCCTCGCAGAGGAAATACAGATTCGGCAGCGGTTCTTCTTCCATCTTCTGCAGCGCCCGCAGCAGCACGCTGCTATAGCGCTCCATGCCCAAATAATTAATATCCGGATTCCGTCTGGCCAGCTCCATCAGGAACTGTCCTTTTCCCATACCAATCTCTATATGAATCGGATGATCGTTTCCGAAAAGCTCCTGCCACTTCCCCGGACGCTCTTTGGCGTCGTGAACGACATATTCATTAGCGGCAATGGCTTCTTCGGCTCCTTTAACATGTTTCAGTCTCAAAATAGTCCTCCTTTTTGTACGTAAACAGTGTATTTTTTCAGATACATAGAAATGATTTTTTATGGTTTTTGGGTTCCCGGAATAGGAAATCACTCAGAAACGTAGTTGTTTCTAAATTCCGGAGACTCGAAAAACCTTATAAATACGCGGTTTTTTTACATTGTAAACAAAATCGAAAAAAAAATCAAGAAAAATGAAAAAAAGTGCTTGCATTTTTGAAAACCATGCAGTATAATAAATCTTGCGTTGAGGGACAGCCCAAAACGAACAGAATATGCGCGATTAGCTCAGCTGGCAGAGCACCTGACTCTTAATCAGGGTGTCCAGGGTTCGAACCCCTGATCGCGCACTCTAAGGTACCGGTTTTGCAGATGACTGCGGGGTCGGTGCTTTTTTTGTGCCTGGAAACGGAAGATAGTGAAGCCGTGAGGACGGCAGAATTTACGTTACGGCCAGACCGGGAGGTATTGGCTCCGGTGAGGCCAGAATCACGGTCAGGGGCGGGCGCAGGGTGTCACAGGTGGAATATATCACCGCATGTTCAGGCATCGACCCCGGAACGGTACAGATTCTAGTTTCCATCACCGCCCCTGCGGGGTGCGGGTTCCTACGTCACCCGCAGAGGGCGATGGTATCAAGGTGGCTGATAGTCTCACGGCTTGCAATGATTTCCATAGCAAAATGCAAGTAACGGCGGGTGGTCTCTATGTTCTCATGCCCCATGAGGTACATAAGGCTGTAAATATCAACCTGATTATTCCGGGTGAACTGGTCAATGCAATAGTTTGTTGCGAAGTTGTGCCGGAGCTTATGCGAGGACAGTTCAAACGGAAGCTGATTTGCAAGTTTCGTGACCATGTGCTTTACTGCGTCACAGGTGAGCGGTTCTCCATGACGACTTACAAAGAGATAGTCAGAATCAAACGGGCATAGCATGAAATATTTTTCCAGAAGCCGGGCAGAGGTGGCGCCGAGGGGAACCGTGCGTTCTTTATCCCCTTTTCCACGGACTTTCAATCTGCGTACATCCAAGGAAATCCAAGCACGTTTCATGGTGCAGATCTCATTCTGGCGCAGGCCACTGTCATACATGAGGGCGATAATCAGACGATTCCGGCAAGTCAGCCACGGAGATTCACAGGAGATGGTCTGGAAAATTTCAGAGACTTCTGCGTCGCTGTAAATGCGAACCTGACGCTTCGGAGACTTTGGAACCTTAATCTTCTTAGCGTCATAGCTGACATCATATTCAGAGCCAGCCCAACGCAGGAAAATCTTAATATGCCGGATGTATGTAGAGCGTGTAGCCTTGCTGATAGGCCGTGTAAGCATTGCGGAGATATAGGCAACGATATCTTCTTGCGTAACACGTTCAAAGTCTCTGTCTGTCCCCAGAAAGTCGATGAATGGGGCGATAAACTGTTCATAGTTGGAAATGGTCTTGCCTGACAGGTCAGCAAGGCGCTTGGTCAGTATGAAATTGTCGAATGTCTGCTGACAGGTCATATAGGTACCTCCATATTGTCAAAGGGTGTCGAGTATATTTCTCCTGTTTCCGTGTCGTACCAAGGCTGGAATGGGGATGGAATAGCGGATTCCCGGCGAGGGGGGTATAGGTTTCCACACGTGTGGATGGTTATATCTTCAACGAAATCTAAGTATTGGTCTATTGTTTCAGTGCGTAAGTCAACATTCTTAATTTTGCAATAACCATCTTCATGCTCCCAATCCCAGGAACCTTTAAAGACACCAGAACCACGGTAAATTTCTTCACTGCGATTAAGCTTCTTAGAAGCATAGAAAAGATGTGCATTTAATTCTGAAATGCTGTGTGCGGTATCCTTTGTCATGTATTTGAGGATATAGCTGGATGCACGTTCTTTATTCTTGATTTTGTCCATGCTGATAAATCCAAACTTCTTTTCATAAGATTTCCATGTGAGGTGACCGTATTGATTGGTATACAAATCTTTAGGGCGAATCCCTTTTATAAAGCCGTGCATGTGCCAAGCACCATCCTGATGCTTTTCAGGAACAAGTAGATATCTAACGGCATATTCAGGTTCACAGCGCCGATTATAATTGTGTATAAACTCACCCAGATTTTTCTTGTAAGATTCCAAGTCATAACGATTATGCTTGTCAGGGGCAAGAGTAAAGGTACACCAATAGTCCCAATCATTACAGAGGGCAAGTTCACGCACAGTAGATTTTGCACGGCACAGGTTATTTTCGAGTTTTCCATTATTTACAGAGCCTTTCTTTTTTGATGGGCGTTCAGATTCCCAACCAGAATCACGAAGGGACTTAGGCCATATAATTTTGGCAGTATTATCACCATATTGACGAACTGTGTACATATCGGAACGATACGGAGAAGAAACAGCACCAATATATGGATTTGATAAACGCCTATACGCCATATAAAAAATAACCTCCAGCAAGGAAAAGAAAAGCAAGTCAGGAAAATGTCCCGAAATATGATACTATGTCAAGTACAGTGACAGCCGATACGTTACGCTAACGGCTGGAGCCTGCGGGGGTATCTGGGATAAACCCAGACACTCCCCGTCCGGCTGCCATGGCTGTTACTGCGGTGAGCGTTCTGCCTGCATTAGTCATCGTCATCGTGACAGGAGAACGAGGAACAGCGAACACGTCGCACACATTCATCACGCAGAACATCATGTAAGACTAAGATTTCATCAATCTGGAATAACTCGGATGCGAAATCTAAGTCAATGAGTTGCGAAACATACTGTTCCTGACGAACTAGACGGGCATCGGATAAACGAGTAGCCATATCCGTGTAATGGATTTTGTAAAGGTTTAAGAAATCATCCATGTTAATACCTCCTTTCGCAAAAGATTATTGCAATTTGTTTTGCAATCACATATAATTTTCTTAAAAGATATTAGCAATATTAAATATTTGCTTTCTTAAAATATTATTAGCACACGTAAATATATTTGCCGATACAAATATTTATTTTAGTACGCAAAAAGGAGAAAAACATGATTTCTTATGTAAAATTATGGTTCTTGCTAAAAGAAAGAGGGATGAAGCGAACAGATTTACTGGAAGTGATATCTTCTGCGACCTTGGCAAAGTTGGGGAAAAATGAAATGGTTTCATTGTCCGTAATAGAGAAAATTTGTGATTATCTGGACTGCCAGCCCGGTGATATTTTGGAAAATGTGAAAAAAGAAAAAGTTATGGAATCCGTAGAAGAGATGAATAAACAATTCACAACAGTTCTAGAAAATTTGTCCATAGCAACAGGAATGAGTATTGTAGACCTTTTTAAAGAGTTTGAGAAAGAATTGCCGGGAATGATTGAAAAACTAGAAAACGGCGATACAGATTATATAGGTGCAGAAGCATTGAAAAAAGATATGGAATCAAAGGAATAAAACAATCACATTTACAGTCAATACAGGCTTCCCGTTCATCCCATCGCCGGGCCCCGCCCAGAGGGCACCCCATGCTCAGGGATAAAGCCGGAAGCCTGCATTAAGCTGGAAAACAGATTGACAACTCCACAGATACTTGCTATGATAAGCATATAAAAGGTGCTACCGATAGACGGTTAGCCCGGTGTTTTGCTAAATAACCGCAATCCTTGGCTGGGGGCGGTTATTTTTTTGTTATCTTGAGAACAAGAGTAACGACTGCGACAAGCACAAGAACGAACTGGAATAAACCTTCGTATGTAACCATAGCAATCCCCCCCTTTCTTACGATTGGGGGCTAACCGCCTACCGTGTCTGGTAGCACCTTTAGAACATACTATAGCAAAGAAAATGGCGGGAGACAAGCCCGTCTTTCATTTTGTCGAAAATGCTCTTTTTGACTCTTAATCAGGGTGTCCAGGGTTCGAACCCCTGATCGCGCACTCTAAGGTACCGGTTTTGCAGATGACTGCGGGGTCGGTGCTTTTTTTGTGCCCGGAAACGGGGGGCTGAGATAATACACGTTTTCTTCTAAGCTGGAGATTGTAATTTTTGGCCATCTCCGTTATACTGGGGCTATAGGGAAAAGAGTGCCGTCCCGGCGGTCAGGAGGAAGAAAATATGAAACTGATGATGGTAATTGTGCAGGATCAGGATTACGCGAAGCTGGCGACCCGGTTGATTCAGAACCGGATTCGTGCCACGAAGTTCGAGACGTCTGGTCTCTATTCCAATAAGAAGAACGTGACTCTGTTCATCTGCGTGGAGGAAGAACAGCAGGAACAGATACTGACGTACATTCAGGAAAGCTGCACTGAACGGAAAGAAATCTGCGAAGTATGGGAGTACAATGGCAACATGATGGTGCAGGCTGAGAAGACCCTGAAAATTGGCGGAGCAACCGTATTTGTATCTGAAGTAAACCAGATAATGAAATTTTAAAGATGTTACAAAATGACGACAAAAAAGCGGCCCTGCAAGTGCAGGGCCGTTGACATTTCAGAAATAATCTGAGTTTTACAAAAATTTACTTGCGTTATATAAAATCGTATACTAAAATATCCCTATAAATGAGGAAGTGTGATGGTAAAAGTCGTACCTCGCTGGGGAGTAGAGGCGACTTCGATGGTTCCGTAATGGGCCTTCACAATTTTCTGGGTAATTGCCAGACCAAGACCGGTTCCGCCGGTCTTACCGGAAGCAAAAGGGGTAAAAAGCTCCGCGGCAGCTTCCGGCGTCATACCGCAGCCGTCGTCAGAGATGCGGATAATGAGCTGATCCAGATATTTTCTGGCAGACAGTGAGACACAGCCGCTTTCATCGGTGGCCTCAAAGGCATTTTTGAGAAGATTCAGAAAGGCCTGTTTCAATTTCACAGGGTTTCCAAATACCGTGGGAAGGTGCGCAGGCAGATGGAGAGAAAAATGTTTCCTATGCTCCTGTATGTAAGGCTGGAGACTGCTTTCCAGTGAGGTAAACAGTTCTTTCATATCCACCTCGCACATGAAGAAACGGCGCCCGTCTGTATACGCGGCCAGGTCTTCCAGAAGCTGTCCCAGATAGTCCACATCTTCTAGGGTCTGATTCCAGAACTGGAAATCCCGCACCTCAGGGTGCATCGTCTCAATCAACTGAAGCGAGCTGTTGATTAAAGTCAGCGGGTTACGTATTTCGTGTGTGATTTTTGCGATAGTAAGGTTAAGTTCATCCATAGTTTGTACCACTCCTGTAACTAAGTGTAGCATGGGGCCGGGGATGTGACAATATGGATTCCACCAACAAATAAAAACAAAAAAGCTTAAAATTCGACAAAAGGAGGAAGCATGATAATGAGACATGATGATTGTATTTTCTGCAAAATTGCGAACGGTGAGATTCCTTCCGCGACTATTTATGAGGACGACGACTTTCGGGCGTTTTTGGATCTGAATCCGGCTACCAGAGGACACGCGCTTTTGGTGCCGAAGGATCACTTTGCGAATCTTTTTGAGTTGGATGAAGAGCACGCAGAGAAGGCTATTCTGCTGGCAAAGAAAATCGGAAGCCGGATGAAGGAGAAGCTGGGCTGCGATGGATTGAATCTGGTTCAGAACAACGGAGAAGCAGCCGGTCAGACCGTATTCCATTTTCATATGCATCTGATTCCGCGTTACGAGAATGACGGAGCAGGAATCGGATGGAAACAGGGAGCGCTGACAGACGACGCGAAAGAGGAACTTGTGGAGCTGTTAAAAGATAATTAAAAAGCCGAATTCAGGGGAAATGCATGGGGATTAGTGAAGAAAAATTTCGTGAACTGCACGAAAAATATAAAAACCTGATACTTCGGCAAGTCTATGATATGACGAAAGATTATTATTTGGCACAGGATATCTGTCAGGAAACATTTCTGAAATTATACAGTTACCGTGACAGAATAGAAGAGGAGAAAGCAAAAGGCTGGATGCTGGTAGTGTCCTATAATAAAACATGTGATTGGCTGCGTCGCAATAAAAAGTACTACGAAATCGTTGAGAAAAACAGCGATGTGGTGGTAAGCAGCGCGGAAAATCCTCTGGAATATCACGCGGCAGAGATGGATAATCAGAATCGTTGTCTGCACATTCTGCGCGCAGTGCGTGAGAAGAATGAGGACTGGTACGAAATGTTGATACTTTTTGATTATTTTGGAATGTCGAAGAAGGAAATCGCGGAACGGACCGGATTCCCGGTCGGTACGGTGGATACCTATCTGAGACGATGTAAGAAATGGCTGAAGGCCAGGTTTCAGGATGTAAAGGAAAAATAAATAATACAGCGGCGGAAATACAGATTTCCGCCGCAAAGAAAACAATTGGGGCCTACCCTAACGGGCAGCAGCCTCTTCGATGAGCCCGATGATCGTATCGATGGAATCGGTCTGACGGCTGGCTTTCATGGCCTCGGAGAAGGAAACGCGCTCTGCGTAGAGTCTGCGGACTGTCTGGAGCAGAAGCTCATTGGTGAGTGTCTCTTCTTCCAGAACCAGACTAAAGCCCTGTTTCTCGAAGGAACGGGCATTGAGAATCTGATCGCCCCGGCTGGCTGCAGCGGAGAGCGGAATCAGCAGGTTCGGCTTGTGAAGGGCCAGCAGCTCGCAGATGGAGTTGGCGCCCGCCCGGGAGATGACCAGATCCGCCAGAGCGAACAGATCCTTCAGCTCCTCGTTAATGTACTCATACTGTACATAGCCGGAGAGACCGGACAGAGAAGCGTCCAGTTTTCCCTTGCCGCAGAGATGGATCACATGGAAATCCTTCAGCAGGGTGGGAAGAATCTTGCGGACCGCCTCATTGACAGCGGCAGCGCCTAGGCTTCCGCCCATAACCAGAATGACGGGCTTGTCATCGGCGAGACCGGTGAACCTCCGCGCGGCCAGAGCGTCGCCGTGCAGCAGCTCCTGGCGGATGGGAGAGCCGGAGAGGACCGCCTTGTCCTTGGGCAGATACTGCAAAGTCTCAGGGAAATTACAGCATACCTTCCAGGCAGCCGGAATCGCCAGCTTATTGGCCAGGCCCGGCGTCATATCGGATTCGTGGATGATACAGGGAACTTTACAGCGTTTCGCAGCCAGAACCACAGGCACGGACACGAAGCCGCCCTTGGAAAATACCACATCCGGCTTCAGCTTTTTCATGGTGCGGACGGCTTCGCCGTAGCCTTTCAGGACCTTGAAGGGATCCGAGAAGTTTTTCAGGTCGAAATACCGGCGCAGCTTACCGGAAGAGATGCCGTAGTAAGGAATCTGGAACTCCGTAATGAGCTTTTTCTCGATTCCATCGTAGGAACCCATATAGGAAATGTCGTAGCCGAGCTCGCGAAGCCGCGGCAACAGCGCGATATTGGGCGTTACATGTCCGGCAGTTCCGCCGCCGGTCAAAAGAATTCGTTTCAAAATTACACCTCCGTAGATAACTGTCTAAGGTTATTATGCTAGGTTCCATCCCTTCTGTCAATTGTAAATCAGAGGGGAGCAGATAGATTTCACACGGAAACCGGAAAACACAAAGCTGTCAGAATTACGATAAGGAAAGAAATATGAGTGAAGAAAAATTCCGTGAATGGATAAGCAGTGAATTTGAAAAAGAGGCAGAGGAACTGGAAAAGCGGCTGCAGGAGCATGAAGCAGCGGATCCAGAGCTGGCTGCCCTGGAGATGCCGGAGGATTCCTTCGACGATCTGATGCGGCGAATTAAAGCCGAGGAAGAGAATAAGAACATCAGTAAAAATGGGAACGGTCCCGCGAAAAAGTCGTTCCGGATTCGGAAGCGCACGCTCCTCGCCGTGGCCGCTGCCGCGATCCTGGTGGCTGCAATGGGTGCAGGCGTTACCGGCGCGAAATTATTCGTGCCGAAGGTGGAAAACCGGAGTGAGGATGGGGATTTTAATACAACGATTATTAATGGAGAGACCAAAGAGGATAGAGATATTTCAGAGGAAGAGGCTTATCAGGAAATAGAGGATAAGATCGGGATTCAGGCGTTACGGTTGGAGAGCAAGCCGCAGGGAATGACGCTTGAAAAAGTGTATATAGATCAAAACACTGGTGAGGCCCAGATGGAGTTTCGGTACGAAAATGGAATATTAATAATATATGAGAATAAACAAAATGAAAATTCAGTATTTGACAAGCAGACAGATGGTGAAATAGTAGATGCGGTAGATATATTTCACTTAAATAAAAAGGTGGAAGTATTCAAAATTGATAAGGGAGATGATTCAAATTCCTATGTAATTCAGCTTGAACAAAAAAATGCATACTATTATGTAATTTCAGACTTGGGTTTGGAAGAATTTGAACAAATTATTATGGGAATTATTTTTGAAAGTGTCTGATATGGCTCCCCTCATTCGTATTCTTAATGTAACTACCAATGATGTGCAATATGAAGGAGGGGAAACATATGCACAAGAAAAGAATTGCCATGGCACTGATGAGCCTTCTGCTTGTAGGAGGAATTTGTAATGTAGGAGCCATCACCAGCCATGCAGAGGAGATGCCGGGATATCATGAATATGTCAACACAGAGGACGAAGCGATTGATACCTGGTACGGTATTGCAAGAGGAACTTATTTATGTGATGGAACTACCGGAATAAAGCGGGCTGGTTCGGGATTAGTGAGTGTATCAGGAACGACAACCGCTTATAAGACCTGTGATTATGTAAAGGTAAGCGTTCATCTGGATGAAAGTTCCGATGGTGGCAGTCATTTTGGTAACATTGCCAGCTACTATTTCCAGGAACAGAATACGACATCCTGTCATGGAAGTAAGGCAAATATTTCTGTTACAAAAGGCTACGACTACCGTGTTCGTGGTGGGCACACTGCAATCAAGGGCAGTACCGTCGAATCCACGACCACCAAAGCCGGCGTCATTACCGCCTAACCCGCGCTCCACTCCCAATACCCGGGCGCAGGAAAGGACAAACCATCTACCAATCATTTATACACAACTGAATATGGAAAAGTAAAGAAACCAAAAAACGTAACTGAAAAATCAAAAAAATCTACACACTTTGAAAAAGCAGTGATTGTTGTTTTGTGATGTGATGAAAAGAGTCGGCCGGAGGAATTCCGGCCGACTTTTTTGACCGGCGGGTGTCAAAAGGATTCTTTCTTGCAATTCCGCACAAGTGTTGGTAAAATAGAGAACGGAGAAGCAAAGAAAGTGAGGCGTCTATGGGCAGAACAGGTATTATTGGAGCGATGGAAGAGGAAGTTGCTCTCTTAAAAGAGAAAATGGAAATAGAGGTAGTGGTCAAAAAGGCATCCATGGAGTTCTATCAGGGTCATCTGAATGGCCGTGAGGTAGTCGTGGTGCGCAGCGGCATCGGCAAGGTCAATGCAGGCATGTGCGCCCAGATTCTGGTGGATGCATTCAATGTGAGCCACCTCATCAATACAGGAATTGCAGGATCCCTGAAAGCGGAGATTAATATCGGAGATATCGTGGTATCCTCCGACGCGCTGCAGCACGATATGGACGCGCGGCAGTTCGGTTACGCCAGAGGCGAGATCCCCCGCATGGATACGATCAGCTTCCCGGCGGATCCGGAGCTTATCGCCATGGCGAAAGCAGCCTGCGAGGAAGTGAACCCGGATATCCGTGTCTTCGTGGGACGGGTTGTCACAGGCGATCAGTTCATTGCGGAGCGTTCCGTGAAGAATGAGATTGCGTCCTGGACGGAAGGCTACTGCACCGAGATGGAAGGCGCAGCCATTGCGCAGGCGGCGTATTTGAACAAGGTCCCCTTCGTCATCGTCCGCGCCATTTCCGATAAGGCAGATGACAGCGCCACGATGGATTACCCCACCTTTGAGGCACAGGCCATCGAGCACAGCGTGAAGCTGGTCGAGAACTTCGTATCCCGAATTCCGGAGGATGCGTACTAAAATTTCAGAATGGAAGTTTTGGAAAGAAAAGCGGGAAGCTTGTCAGCCCCTGTCGGGCCATGACGAGCGCCCGCTCTTTTTATTTACCTGCCTGCCTTTTATAATAAAAGATAGAAAAAATCCCGTATGGAAAAGGCATACGGAAGTAAAAAAACGGGAGGGGACAGGATGTTTCGAATCGTGATGATAGCGGCCTGGGCCGTGTTGTTGATCGTGGTGCTTTATCTGTGGGCGGACGTGCGGGAGATTCGTTCGGTGGTGAAGGATACCAAGCGGGAGCTGCTGCGCAGCAATCTGTCGGCCCGGGC
>USDU01000069.1 GCA_900553635.1 uncultured Lachnospiraceae bacterium
TATACAGGCCCTCCGGCTCCAGAAATACCTGATGCCGGTTCTTATCGGCAAAGCGTACTATCTTGTCCTCAATGGATGGACAGTACCGGGGACCGGTTCCCTCGATCATACCGGAATACAGCGGAGAGCGATCAAGATTATCCCGGATAATCTGATGGGTCTTCTCATTGGTATAGGTCAGCCAACAGCTAATCTGGGGCTTCTGAATCTCATCCGGATCGGTCGTAAAGGAGAACGGCACAATCTCCTCATCCCCAAGCTGCTCCTGCATTTTACTGAAATCAATGGAACGCTTATCTACACGGGCCGGTGTTCCGGTCTTAAAACGATACATCTCAATCCCCAGCTTTTTTAAAGAATCTGTCAGATGGGTCGCTGCCTGCAGACCGTTCGGCCCTGTATAATTGCTGATATCACCATAGATACAGCGCGCCCGCAGATAGGTTCCGGTACAGAGTACCACTGCCTGAGACTCATAGATGGCTCCCGAGGTAGTTTTCACGCCTTTGACGACGCCATCCTCTGCCAGGATTTCCGCCACCTCTGCCTGCACAATAGACAGATGGTCCGTGTTCTCCAGTACCCGGCGCATACTGCGGCTGTATTCCGCCTTGTCCGCCTGCGCCCGCAGGGAATGAACTGCCGGTCCCTTAGATACATTCAGCATTTTCGACTGAATAAAGGTCCGGTCAATATTTTTACCCATTTCTCCGCCCAGCGCGTCAATTTCCCGCACCAGATGTCCTTTGGAGCTTCCGCCTATGTTGGGATTGCAGGGCATCAATGCGATGCTGTCCACACTTACTGTAAAGATAATCGTTTCCAGTCCCATTCTTGCACAGGCAAGAGCAGCCTCACAGCCTGCGTGGCCTGCGCCCACTACTACTACCTGACAGGTTTCCCGATATACATTCTTCATATTCATCACCTGATCTCATATCTAAATTATCGTGATTACGCCATTTTTGCACCAAATGCTTCAGCCTGATCACCTTTTATTTTCCCATACAGAATTTTCCAAATATCTCGTTTGCCAGATCGTCGCCAATCTCCTCGCCGATGATAAACCCAAGCGAAGTATACGCATCTTTCAAATCTATCGTAAAGAAATCCTCCGGCATTCCATTTTCGATACTCTCGATCACCATGGAAAGGCTCTTGGATGCATCCATAAGTGCCTGCTTCTGGCGCAGATTCGTGATCAGCACCTCATCATTAAAATCCACTTCTCCCCGGAAGAACAGACTTCTTATCTTTTCTTCCAGCTCCTGAATGCCCGCTCCTTCCTTTGCGGAAATCACCAGAACCGGATGACCTGTCCTCTCCCGCATGATTTGCGGCGTAATCACCGGAGCCAGATCTGATTTATTCAGCAGCACCAATGCCTTTTTACCCTCCAGCAGCTTCAGAATCTCCTCGTCGCTCTCATCCAGCACCCGGGAGCTGTCCGCCACATAGAGGATCAAATCCGCATCCTCCGCCTGTTTTCTGGCCCTCTCCACACCGATCTGCTCTACCACATCTTCAGTGGAACGGATTCCGGCCGTATCCAGAAGCTGCAAAGATACCTCCCCGAGCTGCAGCTGCTCCTCCAGCACATCCCGGGTGGTTCCGGCAATCTCGGTTACGATGGCGCGTTCCTCCCCCAGAAGTACATTTAAAAGGGATGATTTTCCCGCGTTGGGCTTACCCAGGATAACGGTCTTGATTCCTTCCTTCAGCATCCGTCCACTCTCTGAACTTTTCAGCAGCCTCTCCACTTCTGCGGCAATTCCCCGCATTTTTTCCAGAAGCTCCTCGCTGTACCCATCCAGGCTGATATGCTCCGGATCATCCAGCGCTGCTTCCACAAAGGCCATCTCATATAGAATCTGTGCCCGCAGCTTCTCGATCTCCTGCCGCACGTTTCCCTTAAGCTGGGCCAGGGATGATTTGAGTGCCATTTCATTTTTCGACTGAATCAAATCCATGACGGCCTCCGCCTGGGACAGATCCATCCGCCCGTTCAAGAATGCCCGTTTGGTAAATTCCCCCGGCTCCGCGGCTCTGGCGCCATTTTTCAACACGGCCTCCAGAATCTTCTGCATCACCAGCCGTCCGCCGTGACAATCGATCTCCGCCGTATCCTCCGCCGTATAGCTGTGGGGACCACGCATCAGCATCACCAGCACCTCGTCCAGTACCTGTTCGCCATCTACGGCCATGCCGTAATGCACCGTATAACCAGGCTGTTCACTCATTACCTTTTTTTCGTTTTTCGGTCGAAATACTTTCTCCAACACCGCAAAGGCGTCCGTACCGCTGATTCGGATAATACCGATCCCGGCGCTTCCCATGGCCGTCGCAGCTGCTGCTATCGTATCTGTATGATTCATGTCCTGTCTTAACTCCGTTTAGAGAAAAAGGAACGCCTTAGCGTTCCTTTTTCTTATTATAATTTCGATTATAACGTCCTCTGTTCCGGTTACCGTAGTTGTCCAGCTTTACGCCTTCCTTTAAGGTAACCACCACGCGGCGATAAGGCTCCTCACCTTCGCTATGTGTGCATACAAACTTGTCATTCTGAAGCGCGGAATGAATCACCCGTCTCTCATAGGGATTCATGGGCTCTAAGGATACCGGTTTTCTGGTTCTCTTTACCTTCTGGGCAATGTTCTTTGCCAGATTTTCCAGAGTTGCCTTTCTGCGTTCCCGGTAATTCTCAGTATCCACCTTTACACGGATATAATCCTCGGTATTTTTATTAACCACCAGGCTGGAAAGATACTGGAGAGAATCCAGTGTCTGACCTCTCTTACCGATCAGAACGCCCATATCCGCACCGTCCAGGGTGATATTCATTTCTCTCTCCTGGGGATTCTGGGTGATAGCTACGGTCACTTCCATACCCATGGCGCCAAATACATCCTTCAGAAACTTCTCAACCGGAGCGGTATCTACCGGAACAGCCGGCTTCTCCGGCTTCGGAGCCGGTACGGGAGCGGAAGCTTCCTTCTTCTCCTCTTTTTTTACCTCCGGTTTTATCTTCGGTGCCTCAGCTTTCGGTGCAGCCGGTTTCTTTACTTCTGCAGGCTTCTCCGGCTTTTTCGGCGCTTCTGCCTTCTTTACCGGTTCAACCGGCTTCGGAGTCTCTTTTTTCTCATTGACACGCTCCAGAAGCTTCTCCATCTCTTTATCAGCCTTCAGCTTGGCCTCAATCTCCTCATCGGATTTCTGATGGGCACGAATAACAGCCTTTCTTCCGCCGATTCCAAGAAAACCGGATGTGGGCTGTGTGATTACTTCGTAAGCGACCTTGTCTCTGGTGGTTCCAAGCTGAATCGCTGCTTCCAGAACCGCATCCTCGACTGTTTTTGCGGAAACCTCAATACTTTCCATATCAGACACCCCCGTCTTTTATTTCTTCTTGTTCTTCTCGTCAAACTTTTCTACCATTCTTGCCTTGGCTGCCAGACTTCCCGGCTTTGCCTCGGTGTTCTTATAGAATTCGGTAGAATCCTGAATCTGCTTTGCGCGCTCTGCGGCACTCAGCTCCGGCTTTTTATTCACGGATTTTACGCTGGTTCTTGCCACGTTGTTCAGCTTCTCAGGCGGCAAACCGTCCTTTTCGCGCTTGCGGTTATATTTCTCGATGTTCTTCTTGATTTCTTCATCAATATCCATCTTGGACAGATACTTGTTAATCACGAGCTGCTGGACCATACGAACCACACCGCTCATAACCCAGTACAGACCCACACCTACGGGAAGCACCGCACAGAAGTATACGGACATCAGCGGCATGAAGTTGTTCACAGCCTTCATGGACTGCATCATCTCGTTGTTGGAATCGTCGCCGCCATTGGCTGCTGCCTGGGGCATCAGACGGACGCTCATCCACTGGGTCAGACCTGCCAGTACCGGAATCGCGATAGCCGCGAGCAGGAACAGATAATTATGCTCACCCAGATACTGCTTTGCGCTGTACCACGGGGAATTGGCGATATTCAGTCCAAAGAAATTATTAAAACCGTCCAGAGTCTGACGCGCTGTCTCCATAACGGAACTTAAGTCCGGAAATGCGGCTGCTACGCTGTCCCACTCTGCAGTGGACGCTTTATTCAGTACGTCAATGATGGTGTTCTCAGTAAAGCCCTGCTTCTTGAACTGCGCCGCACTCTTCAGACCCATAATGATGTCCTGGGCACCCTTGCTGTTCATCAGCTCAGTAACCAGCGGATAGTAAGCAGCTTTTACCTTATCTACATAAGCCGGAATTGCGTATACCACCCGGTATACAGCCAGCAGAACCGGCAGCTGAATCAGAAGCGGCAGACAGCTTCCCGTCTGGGATGTGCCGTACTTTGCGTACACAGCCTTCATCTCGTCCTGCATCTTTACCATGGATACCTGATCCTGCTTACCCTGATACTTCTTCTGAATGGCCTGAATCTCCGGATTCATGCGGACAGACATTCTGGCAAACTTCTGCTGCTTATAAGTCAGCGGAATCATCAGAGTGTATACCACAATGGTAAATAAAATAATGGCCAGACCTACGCTGGGTGTTCCCATGGAATACAGTAAATCAAAAATACGCTCAATCAACCATCCCAGAATTGCCGCAAACTGGCTTAAAATCGGCGTCGCGTTCCGGGTCAAAAATAAACCTGTCAATGAATGAATCCTCCTTAACTATGGTACGGGATCATATCCACCACTGGAAAACGGGTTGCATCTTAAAATTCTCCAGGCGGCAAGAACGCTTCCTTTGACAGCTCCGTATTTCTGAATAGCTTCCAGACCATACTGCGAGCAGCTGGGATAATAAGGACACTTTGTACGTTTCATCGGCGATAGATATTTCTGATAAAATTGAATCAATCTGATCAATACAATTTTCATTCTTCTTTTAAAACTCCCTGAAGCTTTCCCAAGTGAAGCAGCGCGCTTTCGATCTCTCTCATTCCCCGATCCTTCGCGCTGACCCTTGCGATGACTACCATGTCCAAACCACTATTGAACATGTCTTCATGCAGTCTGTAACTTTCCCGAATCAATCTGGTGATTCTGTGCCGCACAATGCTGTTGCCAACCTTTTTGCTGACAGAAACACCGAGACGATTCTTCTCCAGACCGTTCTCCTTCACATATAGTACCAGATAACGGTTGGCACGGGACTTTCCTTCCTTATATAAAAGCTGAAAATCCCGGTTCTTTTTCAAAGATTCTGAATGCGGATACCTCATACACTCTCCACTTAAAGTCTCTACAAACTTAAAGAGAAAAAAAGGCCACATATATGCGGCCTACGCGGATAATTTCTTTCTTCCCTTTAATCTTCTGGCAGCTAATACCTTTCTTCCGCCAGGAGTGCTCATTCTAGCTCTAAATCCGTGAACCTTTGCTCTGGATCTTTTCTTCGGTTGAAATGTCATCTTCATGGTGCCTACACCTCCTATCTACAAAATATCATTTCAATTATATTCATAAAAGCCCATAAAGTCAAGCAATTTGGCGCTAAAATTCATTTTCTTCCCGGATTTTATATATCTTGTGGCTGTTTTTGAGTTATCCACAAGATGTGGATAAAATGTGGATAATAAGTGGATAACCTGATTTTTCTGCTTGATCGCAGTTCTGATTTGGTATATTATTGATTATAGGATAAATTGCTCTTTTTGGGCACTGAGGAGATAAATGATGAATCTGATAAAAGAAAAATGGAGCGAAATTCTCGAACACGTCCGGAAGGAACATGAACTTTCGGATATTTCCTTTGAGACCTGGCTGCTCCCACTGACAGTCTACAGCACTGACAATCATGTAGTGAAGATCATCGTTCCCATGGGCGAACAGATGATTACGTATTTGAATTCCAAATTTAAGACGCCGATTTTTGTGGCCATTGCCGAATTTACCGGCGAGAAATACGAAGTAGAATTCATCACTGAGAAAGAAGCCATGGAGCAGAAAATCACGGAAGTGCCTGCTTCTTCTGCCGCTGCGCCCGCAGAGCGCCCGGTGAACAGTCCGGATTTTGAAAAATCCAATATCAACCCGAAGTTTACCTTCGACACCTTTGTTGTCGGCAGCAACAACAAGTTTGCCCACGCCGCGTCCCTGGCCGTTGCCGAGACACCCGGTAAAGTGTATAACCCTCTTTTCCTGCATGGAGGCGTAGGACTGGGAAAAACCCATCTGATGCACGCCATTGCCAACCATATTTTAAAGGAAAATCCCAATATGAAAGTGCTCTACGTCACCAGTGAGTACTTCACCAACGAGCTGATCGAAACCCTGCGAATGGGCGATCCCTCCGGTATGACCCGCTTCCGTGAGAAATACCGCAACATCGACGTACTGCTCATCGACGACGTGCAGTTCATCATCGGTAAGGAGAGTACGCAGGAGGAATTCTTCCATACCTTCAATGCCCTTCACACGGCCAATAAGCAGATCATCATCTCCAGTGACCGGCCACCCAAGGATATTGAGACGCTGGAGGAACGTCTGCGGACCCGTTTTGAATGCGGTCTGATCGCCGATGTGTCTTCCCCGGATTTCGAGACCAGAATGGCCATCCTGCGGAAAAAAGAAGAACTGGAAGGCTATCATATCGACGACGACATCATTACCTATATCGCTACGAATATCAAATCCAACATCCGTGAGCTGGAGGGTGCCTTCAACCGTCTGATCGCCCTTTCCACCCTGGAAAAACGGCCTATCGATATGCTGCTGGCTGAGGAAGCCATCAAGGATATTATTTCTCCAGGCGAGAGCCGGAAAGTGACGCCGGAGCTGATTATCGAGATCGTGGCGGAGCATTTCCATATTACGCCCGCCGACATCTACAGCAACAAGCGTACCGCCAATATCGCCTACCCCCGTCAGATTGCCATGTACCTCTGCAAGGAAAACGGCACGACGCTGAAGAAAATCGGCGACATCATGGGGGGCCGCGACCACACCACTGTCATGCACGGGGTTGAGAAAATCGAAAAGGAACTACAGAACAATGATTCCACTATCCGCACCATCGGAACTATCCGAAAAAAAATAAGCCCCAACTGATCCACGGACTTATCAACATTTTGCTGTGGACAAGTATGTTGATCCTGTGGGGAAAACCTTTTGCCGGTTTGGGCCATGTGTATAACCCCTTCCGTTCAGGGTCAGTTATACAGTACTTTTTCACATAGTTATCCTTTGCCTGAAGCCTTGATTTTAAAGGCCTCAGACCACTTATCAACATATTCACAGTCCCTACTACGGATACGACGGATTATTTTATATATTTATCTATATCCCCCTCCGGGGAGCATCTGAAAGGAGTTATACACATTATGAAGTTTGTCTGCAAAAAAACAGACCTTTTAAAGGGTGTTAATATTGTTTTGAAAGCAGTTCCTTCCAAGACAACCATGTCCATTCTGGAATGCATCTTAATTGATGCATCTGCAGGACAGATCAAAATGACAGCCAACGATATGGAGCTGGGTATTGAAACCGTGATCGAAGGAGATATCCGGGAAAAAGGAATCATTGCCATTGACGCCAAGATTTTTTCCGAAATCGTAAGAAAGCTTCCGGACAATGACGTTACCATCGAAACCGACGCTAATTTCCAGATGCTGATCTGTTGTGAAAAGGCGCGCTTCAGCATCGCAGGAAAATCCGGTGAGGATTTCTCTTATCTTCCTTATATTGAAAAGGCGGAGCCGGTGGTAGTTTCTCAGTTCAGTCTCCGGGAAGTAATTAAACAGACTATTTTTTCCATTTCTGATAATGAAAGCAATAAAATGATGACCGGTGAGCTCTTTGAGATCAGTGGCAGCCACTTAAAGGTGGTTTCTCTGGACGGTCATCGTGTATCCATCCGGAATCTGGAGTTGAAAGAGGAATATCAGCCGAGAAAGGTGATCGTACCCGGCAAGACTCTGATCGAAGTCAGCAAGATTCTCTCCGGCGAGCTGGACGCTCTGGTGAATCTGTTCTTCACCAAGAATCACATCGTATTTGAGTTTGATGAGACCACCGTGGTATCCCGTCTGATCGAGGGCGAGTATTTCCGCATCGAGCAGATGCTTTCCACGGATTATGAGACCAAGGTAAGGGTCAATAAGAAGGAACTTTTGAACTGTATCGATCGTGCGACCCTGCTGATCCGCGAGAGTGACAAGAAGCCCATCATCATCCAGATTGAGGATGGAGAAATGCGCCTGAAGCTGACCTCCGGCGTGGGTTCCATGAACGAGGAGATCGTCATAGAAAAAGAGGGTAAGGACATTCTGATCGGCTTCAATCCGAAGTTTATGATCGACGCCCTGCGCGTCATCGACGACGAAATGGTGACCTTGTATCTGGTAAATCCCAAAGCGCCCTGCTTTATCCGGGATGAGAAGGAATCTTATATTTATCTGATTCTTCCGGTAAACTTCAGCAGCGCTTCTGTATAAAGGAGATATTATGGAATATATCGAAGTAGCGATCCGCGATGAATTTATCCGGCTGGGCCAGGCCATGAAGCTGGCCGGTATCCTTTCCCTGGGATCGGATATTAAGTACGAGATCGTGGACGGCAATGTAAAGGTAAACGGCGAAGTGGAGGAGCGCAGAGGCCGCAAGCTCCACAAGGGCGATATTTTTACCTATCAGGGGCAGGATTATAAAATCGTATGATCATTGAATCCATGGAACTGAAGAATTTCCGAAATTACAGGGAATTACAGCTTCATTTTGATGCAAAAACCAACATTTTCTATGGCGACAATGCTCAGGGAAAGACGAATATACTGGAAGCCGTGTATTTAAGCGGAACCACTAAATCCCACAAGGGCAGCCGGGATCGGGATATGATTCTTTTCGGCGAGGACGAAGGGCATCTTCGAACCTTTGTGAAAAAGGGTGAGATCGAATATCAGATTGATATTCACCTGAAGAAAAACAAGACCAAGGGCATCGCCATCAATGGGGTACCGATTCGGAAGGCCAGCGAGCTTTTCGGCATTGCCAATTTCGTATTTTTTTCTCCGGAGGACTTAAGCATTATCAAACAGGGTCCCGGGGAGCGCCGCCGATTCCTGGATATGGAGTTATGTCAACTTGATAAAGTATATCTTCACCATCTGGTCAACTACAACCGCATCGTGGTGCAGCGCAATAAGCTCTTAAAGGATCTGAGCTTCCGGCCCGAGCTTAAGGATATCTTGGATATCTGGGATATACAGATGGCAGAATATGGTAAAAAGATCATTGAAAGCAGGAATGCGTTTATTGAGTCTCTGGGAGAAATCATTCGCGGAATCCATGAAAAGCTTTCCGGAGGTAAAGAGGAGCTGACGCTTTCCTACGAGAAACATGTGGGAGCGGAGGAGCTTTACGATGCTATTACCCGGAGTCGGGATCGGGATATCCGCATGAAGACCTCGAATGTGGGTCCTCATCGGGACGATCTGATGTTCGCCATCGGCGGTGTCGATATTCGGAAATTCGGTTCCCAGGGACAGCAGCGGACAGCGGCCCTTTCCCTGAAGTTAGCGGAGATCGAACTGGTCAAACAGGTGATTCACGATACGCCGGTTTTACTTTTGGACGATGTGTTGTCTGAACTGGATCATAACCGGCAAAACTATTTATTAGACAGTATTCATGATATTCAGACCATGATAACCTGTACGGGTCTGGATGAGTTTGTAAATCACAGGTTTTCGATCAACCGGGTTTTCCGTGTGGTCGAGGGCGCTGTATACAGCGGAAATTAGGAACTTAAAATAAGCAATAGGAGGATTGGAAATGAGCGCAGAATACGGAGCAGATCAAATCCAGATTTTGGAAGGACTGGAAGCAGTCCGGAAGAGACCTGGTATGTACATTGGAAGCACCTCCTCCCGTGGACTTCATCATCTGGTTTATGAGATTGTAGACAATTCCGTGGATGAGGCCCTGGCAGGCTTCTGCAAAAATATTGACGTGACGATTCAGAAGGATAATTCTATTACAGTTACTGACGATGGACGCGGCATTCCGGTGGGAATCAATCACAAGGCCGGCATTCCGGCGGTGGAGGTGGTCTTTACCGTGCTTCATGCAGGCGGAAAGTTCGGCGGTGGAGGATACAAGGTGTCCGGAGGTCTGCACGGCGTAGGAGCCTCCGTAGTCAATGCTCTTTCCGAATGGCTGGAGGTTCGTATCTGCAGCGAGGGCAGGATTTATTTCCAGCGGTATGAGAGAGGCCATGTGGTAGAGCCGCTGAAGGTAATCGGAGAATGCGATCCGGAGAAAACCGGTACCCAGGTAAGTTTTCTGCCGGATAAAGAGATCTTTGAGGAGACTGTTTACGATTATGATGTGCTGAAGGTACGTCTGCGGGAAATGGCTTTTCTGACCAAGGGCCTGAATATCATTCTCCGTGATGATCGCCAGGAGCCCCAGTACAAGAAGGAGTTCTGTTATGAGGGCGGTATCAAGGAGTTTGTAAGCTACCTGAACCGATCAAAGACGGCCCTGTACGATCAGATCATTTACTGCGAGGGTACGGTAAATGATGTGGTTGTAGAGGTGGCGCTGCAGCACAATGATTCTTATACGGAGAACTGCTACAGCTTTGTAAATAACATCAATACTCCGGAGGGTGGCACCCATCTGACCGGCTTTAAAAACGCGCTGACCAAGACCTTCAATGATTACGCGCGGAAAAATAAGCTCCTGAAGGACAGCGAGCCCAGTCTGAACGGCGATGATATCCGCGAGGGACTGACTGCCATCATCAGCATTAAGATCGGCGAGCCCCAGTTCGAGGGTCAGACCAAGCAGAAGCTGGGTAACAGCGAAGCCCGTGGAGCCGTGGATAACGTGGTTTCCGAGCAGCTGATGATTTTCCTGGAGCAGAATCCCATGGTAGCCAAGGTGATTCTGGAAAAATCCATTTTGGCCCAGCGTGCCCGTGAGGCAGCGAGAAAAGCCCGCGACCTGACCAGAAGAAAGACCGCTCTCGATGGTATGGCTCTGCCCGGAAAGCTGGCAGACTGTTCGGATAAGAATCCGGAGAACTGCGAGATCTACATCGTAGAGGGAG
>USDU01000070.1 GCA_900553635.1 uncultured Lachnospiraceae bacterium
TTGGGTACTCCGATCACCTCTGCTGCCACTCCGGCCTTCCAGCACATACCCAGGGAAAGCCTGCAGGCAGAAACAAAATAGGGCAATATCTGTGATACATAAATAAAATTTGAAACAAGTAACATTTTATATAGAAAACAGACGGAGACGATGCGGCAGATGGCAGGAAGAAAGAGACGGAAAAGAAGAATGCACCGGCAAAGGATAAGGGGAATTTATACGCTGCTGCTGATAATGGCAGCAGGCGGTATTTTGATATACAGCGGACAGGCAGGGAGCGGGAAGAAAACGGAAGAGTACCCGGCAGTGTCCTGGATCGAGGCGCAGGAAAAGGAAAATGTAAAAGCAATAGAGGCGAAGCTGGCGGCAAAGGAAACGGCGGAACAGGAGACCGAAGCGGGAACGGCAGACGAAGGCTCGGTGGTGGAGCGCTTTGAGGGCGCGGTTCTGGTAGGGGATTCGGTGGCGACCGGCTTTCTGGATTACCAGATTCTTGACGCGGATTCCATTGTGGCACTGCGGGGGCTTCGGACGGATACGGCGGGGAAGGAGATAGAAAAGGCTTTGGAACTGACTCCCAAGGTTTTGTTTTTATCCATTGGTTTAAACGATCTGGAATACTGCCGGGGAGACAGCGGGCTTTTTATCCGGCGCTACGAAGAACGGCTGCAGGAAATCCGGGAGGCGGATCCGGATCTGCCCATCTACATCAACGGTATTCTGCCCGTGCTGCCGGAGGCGGTAGAGAAAAAGCAGGCGCTGGCAGATGTGGATACCTTTAATCAGGCATTGAAACAGATGTGTGTAAAATGGAAGCTGACCTACATCGACAACAGTCAGCTGCTGGCCGGACATGAGGACTGGTATCAGAAGGATGCGGTGCATCTGAAAAGCGCGCCCTATCCGCTCTGGCTCGCGCATATGGAGGAGGCGGCAGGCTTATGAGAGACGGAATATTACAGCTGGCAAAGCTATTGCTGCTGGCGCTCCTGATTGGGGGCGGCTGTCTGGCGGTAAAGGGAACCGCCAGACAGGTGGATTTCGGGAAGCTGCAGGCAGATGTGGAAGCTGCCGCGGAGGTATCGGGGTTAAATCAGGAAAACGCGCAGCTGCTGCGGCGGTTCTACGGACTGAACGGCGGGGAACTGGTTCACTGGATCCTGTATACAGCCCAGGACAATATGTCCGTAGAGGAGCTTCTGCTGGTGGAATGCAGCTCGGAAAGCCAGGCGGAACAGGTGCTGGAGGCTGCCCGGGAGAGGAAGGCCACCCAGATAAAAAACTTTGAGGGCTATGGCCCGGAACAGGTGCAGCTTCTGAATCAGAGCGTTCTTCGAAGCGATGGCGTCTATGTGCTGTTCGCCGTATCCGATCAGGCTGCAGAGATTAAAAAGGCCTACCGGAAGGACTTGTTTCAGACAGACTAGACGAGAATTTAGGAGCATACTATGGTTTTCAGCAGTATTGTATTTTTATTTGTGTTTCTGCCGCCGGTGCTGGCGGTGTATTATCTGGCGCCTGCAAGACTCCGGAATCTGGTGTTGCTGGCTGCGAGCCTCATTTTCTATGCCTGGGGAGAGCCGGTCTATATCGGCCTGATGGTCTACAGCATCCTATGGAATTACGTGATGGGTCTGGACATTGCCAGGCAGCGGGAGAAGGGAAGACAGGGAAGGGGAAGCCTGACCCTGGGGATTCTGGTGAATCTTCTGATTCTGGGATTTTTTAAATACTACGGATTCCTGGCGGAGAATTTGTATCACTGGTTCGCCCTGCAGCTTCCGGATCTGAGCTTTAGCCTGCCGATTGGTCTGTCCTTTTACACCTTCCAGTCTATTTCCTATCTGGCGGATGTGTATCGGGGAAAGGCCAGACGGCAGACCAACCTGATTTCCTTCGGCCTTTACATCTCCATGTTTCCCCAGCTGGTGGCGGGACCTATCGTTCAGTACGCGGACGTGGACGCCCAGCTTCAGCAGCGGAACATGTCCTGGAATAAGTTTGGAATCGGCGTCCGGTATTTTGTAGCGGGACTTTCTAAGAAGGTGCTCCTGGCCAACAACCTGGGCATGATGTATCAGGAGCTCACAGGATTATCCTCCCTGTCCGTACTTTCAGCCTGGCTGGGAGTTCTTGCCTATACCCTTCAGATTTATTTTGATTTCAGCGGTTATTCGGATATGGCCATCGGCCTCGGGAAAATGCTGGGCTTCGATTTCCGGCCCAATTTCAATTATCCTTATTGCGCTAAAAGCATTACGGATTTCTGGCGGCGGTGGCATATTTCCCTGAGCTCCTGGTTCCGGGAATACGTCTATATTCCGCTGGGCGGCAACCGGGTAACCACCGGGCGGCATATCTTCAACCTGCTGGTGGTCTGGTTCTGTACGGGACTCTGGCACGGAGCAAGCTGGAATTTTGTGGTCTGGGGTCTGTATTACGGAATTTTGCTGATTTTTGAAAAATATGTATTAAAAGGAAAGATAGAGAAATTGCCACTTCTGGGACATCTCTATACTCTGTTCCTGGTCATGGTTGGCTGGGTATTTTTCTTCCGTCCGAATCTGTCCGCGGCAGGACAGTATCTGGCGGTGATGTTCGGACAGGGCGCGGCAGGCGCGGTGGATACGGCGGGACTTTATTATCTGACGACCGGTCTCGTTCTGTTCCTTCTGGCGGTGCTTTTTTCCACGCCGCTGCCCTTTGGACTCTTAAGAAAGCTGGAAGAAAATGAGTGGTGGGACGGACTGATCCTGGCCGGATATCTGGCGCTGTTTTTACTGGCGGTGGCCTATCTTATCCGGGATACCTACAATCCGTTTCTGTATTTCCGGTTTTAAAGGAGCTTGCGTATGAGAGACAGAAGACGTATGAATCAATTGCTGGGACTGGGCTTTGCAGTATTGCTGGCCGGGTTTACCGCAGCCAATTATTTTCACAAGGATACGGCATTTTCCGATACAGAGAACCGGATGCTGCAGCAGAAGCCGGTCTTTAGCTGGGCGGATCTGGCAGACGGCCGTTTTATGGGGAACTTTGGAAAATATCAGACAGATCAGTTTATTTTCCGCAGAGAGTGGATCAGGCTGCAGACGGCAGCGGATCGTCTGCTCGGAAAAAATAAATCCGGGGATGTCTATCTGGGCGAGGGACAGCTTCTGGAGGAGCCGTCGAAGCTTTCGGAAAATGTCTGGGAAAATCTGGACGCCATAGGCGCTTTTTGCCGGAACCAGACGGGCGTGAAATGCTACCTGATGTTGGTACCGGACGCGGCGTCGGTACAGAGGGAGAAGCTTCCGGCGTACGCGCCGGTGGCGGATCAGGCGGAACAGCTGGAGGAAATCCGAAGCTATCTTGAGAAAAAGGAAAATCCGGTGACAGAAATCCCGCTGTATGAAATGCTGCGGGAGCACCGGGAGGAATCCCTCTATTACCGGACGGATCATCACTGGACGACCCTGGGGGCGCGGTACGCCTACCAGAGCGTAGCCGGACAGATGGGACTTCCGGGCGCGGAAAACGGGGAGGAAAAGAAGCTGTACCCGGTGTCGGACAGCTTTCAGGGGACCCTGGCCGCCCGAAGCGGATACCGGGTACCGGACGATACCATAGAGGTGTACTGGCCGGATCAGGAAGAGGAACTGGTGGTTACCTACGTGCAGGAACAGACAAAATCAGCCTCTCTGTACGCGGCAGAGAAGCTGAAAACCAGGGACAAGTATGGAATGTTTTTAAATGGCAACCATCCGCTGACAGAGATCCGGACCATGGTTTCTACCGGACGGAAGCTGCTTCTTATAAAGGATTCCTACGCCAACTGCTTCGTTCCCTTCCTGACTGGTGACTTTGAAGAAATCGTGCTGGTGGATCCCAGATATTATTATGACAGCGCAGAGAAGCTGATGAAGCAGTATGGCTTTACGGATGTACTGTTTCTGTACAACCTGAATACCTTTCTGGAAGACGATGTGTTACATTATGTATTGGAATAATAGCCGACAAAATAAGTCGTTTCCCTGGATATAGCTATTTATAAGAGTTGAAACGTCAGCTCCTGCTTTAAAAAGAACTTCTGCACCATCTGATCCCAGGCGTGCTCCAGAGACTTATCCATGGTAAATAAGTTCAGCGAGACGGCGGTGGTGCAGATGACTTTACCGTCCTCATAACGGATATTTAAAGCCAGGCCGTTCACATCCCCTGTGGAAAATGGGGAGGAGGTCTGGTTTAACAATTTCTCCGTATTTTCCGGCGAAAGCTGAAAGGTAAAGCGAAAGCCCAGGGGCGTGCGTTTTCCTTTAATAAGCTCCAGGCAGAAAGGCCGGAGTTCCGGCCAGCGCGCGAAGCGGCGGCTTTCAAGGCCCAGGGCTTCCTGTTCTTCTTTTGTATAATAATCCGGATGCAGATGACCGTCGAAGTGGAAGGTACTGTAGGTGATGACACTGCCCTCCACCACATGGAACGCATCGAAGGTCTGAGAAAGTAAAAGCTTATTCATGAACGCTTTTACGTCTTCCATCTGAAAAGAAATCATAGAAACCTCCTGTGAAAATAGAATAAAGTCTGTTTTTAGTATACACAGAACGAACCGTAAATTCAATGAAAACAGAGCCTGGATTTGAAAATATCGTTTTATACTCGTTTTATAGGTAGTAGAGCTCTCTGATAAATAGTTCACAGAAAGTAAAAATTCATGTATACTGTGAGATAGAAAAACACGACAAAGGAGGAACATCCCTATGAATAAAATTGATCACGCCGAAAAACTCCTGCAGCTCACCGAGGAGGGAACTTCGCCCTTCCATGTGACCGCCAGTGTGGAGCGGCAGCTTCAGGAGGCAGGTTTTAAAAAAGTGCAGTTGGGAAAAAACTGGAAACTGGAAAAGGGAGGCCGTTACTATCTGGTTCACCATGGAACCAGTCTGGTGGCGTTTGCCATCGGGAAATGCTACCGAACCGGTGACGCCTTCCGCATGGCGGCGGCTCATACAGACTTCCCGGGACTGCGGATCAAGCCCTCGCCGGAGGTGAAGAAGGCGGGCTACCGCCAGCTGAATGTGGAGATTTACGGAGGCGCCATTTTAAATACCTGGCTGGATCGTCCCCTGTCTGCTTCTGGACGGGTGGCGCTGCGAAGCGACGACGTCTTCCATCCCCAGATGCGCTTAGTGGACTTTAAAAAGCCTTTCCTGACTATCCCGAATCTGGCTATCCATATGAACCGGGAGGTCAATAAGGGCGTGGAGCTGAACCGCCAGAAGGATATGCTTCCGGTCTTCGGCCTGGAGGATTCCGAGGAGTTCCTGACCCGTCTGGCGGAGCGGCTGCAGGTGAAGAAAGAAGATATCCTGGAGTACGAGCTGGGACTTTACAATACGGATACCGGCGATTATCTGGGCCTTTCCGAGGAATTTATTTCCTCACCCCGTCTGGACAATCTGACCAGCGTCCAGGCCATTACTACAGCTATGATAGAAGGCGGTCGGGAGCGGGGAATCAATGTGGCTGCCTATTTCGACCACGAGGAAATCGGCAGCCGTACCAAGCAGGGCGCAGGTTCCACCTTCCTGTCGGCGGTGCTGGAGCGGATTCTGCTGGCTCTGGACGGAGGCCGAGACCAGTTTCTGGAGGCCTACGGGGACAGCATACTGCTCTCCGTGGACGTGGCCCACGGAATCCATCCCAATCATACGGACAAGCATGATCCCACCAATCAGAACGTGCTGGGAAAGGGCGTCTGCATCAAGGAGGCCTGTAGTCAGTCCTACGCCACCGACAGCGAGGCCGTGGCCATCGTCCAGCAGATCTGTGACAGCGGGGAGATTCCCTGTCAGAAGTTTGTGAACCGCTCCGACAGTGCGGGCGGCAGTACCCTGGGCTCCATCGCGTCCTCCATTCTGCCCATCCGGACCGTGGATATCGGCGTTCCGCTTCTGGCCATGCATTCCAGCCGGGAGCTGATGGGAACCGCAGATCAGGAGAGTCTGGTGCGGCTGGTGCAGGCATTTTACAGTTTATCATAAAAGGTATTGAAAAGCTCATAGCGTTGTGCTAATATGTAATGTAGTATTTAAAACTACATAAAATAATTTTGAGAACATGAGATTTTGTATGGAAACCGTGAAGATGTTGAACGGTTGAAAATAGAGACAGTGGAGGAATGGGAACGTTATGAGTTATAAGATTGTCATGGACAGCTGCGGGGAACTGCCGGAAAGCTATAAGAAGGACGGGCATTTTGAACGTGTGCCGCTGACCCTGGATATTGACGGACATCTGGTAGTGGACGATGAGACCTTTGATCAGGCAGACTTTCTGAAAAGAGTGGCTGCCAGCCCCAATTGTCCCAAGTCCTCCTGTCCGTCTCCGCACCGGTACCTGGAAGCCTATACCTGCGACGCGGATTACGTATACGCGGTGACGCTTTCCGCAGAGCTGAGCGGCTCCTATAACAGCGCAGAGTTGGGTAAGAAGCTGTACGAGGAGGAATATGGGGAAAAGAAAATCCATATCTTTAATTCCCGCTCTGCCTCCATCGGAGAGACGTTGATTGCCCTGAAGATTGAAGCCTGTGAAAAGGCCGGCATGAGCTTTGAGGATGTGATTGCTGCCGTGGACGCGTACATTGCGGAACAGCATACGTATTTTGTACTGGAATCTCTGGAAGCGCTCCGGAAGAACGGCCGCCTGAGTAATCTGAAGGCCTTTGTGGCAAATGCCCTGAATATCAAGCCGGTCATGGGAGCTACCCCCCAGGGAACCATCTGCCAGAAGGATCAGGCCAGGGGCATGAACCGGGCGCTGAAGCGTATGGCCGATTACGTGGCAGAGGAGATAAAGAATCCGGCAGAGAAGATTGTGGCGATTTCCCACTGCAATTGTCCCGAGCGGGCGCAGTTTGTGAAAGAAGAGATTGCAAAACGGATTTCTGTGAAGGATTTCCTGATTCTGGATACAGCCGGAGTCAGCAGCCTCTATGCCAGCGACGGCGGCATTATTGTGGTGGCGTAAGGAAAAAGAATAAATTTTTTCATGGCTTTTTCACAAAGTTATGCTATAATAAGAAAAAGTAGGACAAAGTCCGGCTGGATTTTGTGAAAAAGTGAGAGAGGAAATCGAGATTATGAGTCAGGAAAAAGTAGATCGTTATAAAGAGCAGAAAGCCAACCGCAAGCAGATTATGGCAAGAGAAAAGCACGAGAAGTTCCTCGTAAAGCTTTGCGCAGGCCTGGTAGCGCTGGCGCTGGTTTGCTGGCTTGGCTATTCCATCTACGATAGTGCTAACAAACCGGATACCTCAGATGTAGCGATCACCACTACGGCGATTGATGAGTATGTGAACACATTGCAGCAGTAGGGACAGAATATTTGTATATGGAAGATGAAGAAAACCGCATGCCATTCCGACATGCGGTTTTTGCGTAAAAAAAGATTCGCACACTTTTGCGCGAATCTTTTGGGTAAAATTATTTGGCTTTTTTAGCTTCTTTATTCTCTTTCTTCTCGCTTTTCTCGTTCTTTTCCGGAGCTGCAATATTATACTTCTCCGCATAAGCATTGAAACACTCCTGATAAGCCTCATCCCGCATATGACGGACGCTCTTGACGTACTCGTGGGTATCGAACTCAGAGCTGTTGGTCTCAATCATGGCGACGGCCACGTTGGAGCAGTGGGCTGCGATACGCTCCAGGTTGGTCAGCAGATCGTTGAACGCGAAGCCCTGCTGGAATTCACATTTGCCCTCTCGAAGACGGGTAATGTGACGGTTCTTCAGCTCGTTACAGAGCATACCGATGAGCTCGCGCAGAGGCTCTACCTTTTTCGCCATCTCCAGAGAGTCGGTACAGAAGGCGTCTACCGTCAGGTCTGTGATTTCCCGGATAGAAGCGCTCAATACGCTGATTTCATACTGGGCAGATTCGGAGAAGCTGATCTTCTTCTCTGCCAGCTCCAGGGCCACCTTGGAAATATTGACGGCGTGGTCGCCCAGACGCTCAAAGTCGCTTAAGGTGTGCAGAAATTCGGATACCTGCTGGGTCTGGGTGCTGTTCATGGGCTGACCGGTCAGCTGCATCAGGTAGGTTCCCAGCTTGTCCTCGTATTTATCAATGAGGTTTTCCTTTTCCTGAATCTTGTTGTATTTCTCCTGGGAGAAATCCTTCAGAAGGGCGAAGGAACGGCTCAGATTCTTGCGGGCCTTTTTGGCCATGCCGTTCATAGCGGTATGGCTCTGGGTGATAGCCAGGGCCGGGTAAGCCAGGAAACGCTCCTCCAGCAGATCGAAGTCTGCCTGATCCTCCAGCTCCTCCGGGTCATCCTTCACAAGCCAGAAGACGAATTTCTCGATGAGTCCGATAAAGGGCACCAATACCAGAATGGTCGCCATACGGAACACGGAGTTCATAAGCGCGATGGTCACAGGCCGCATATTCATATCCATGAACGGGAAATGCACGAAAGCATTGACCGTGTAGAATACAATGGACCAGAAAATCATACCGAACAGGTCGTTCAGCAGATAGATAAGAGCGGTACGCTTGCCGTTCTTATTGGTTCCGATGGAAGAGAGAAGCACCGGACATGCCGCGCCGACACCGATACCCATGGTAATCGGAAGAGCCGCCGCAAAGCTGATGCTGCCGGTCATGGACAGGGCCTGCAGGATGCCGACGGAAGCGGACGCGCTCTGCAGCACGGCGGTGAAAGCGATACCCACCAGAATACCCATGAACGGGTTCTCAAAGGTGGTCAGCAGATTGACGAACTGGGGACTCTCCTTTAAGGGAGAGACAGCGCCGCTCATGGTCTGCATGCCTACCATCAGAATAGAGAAGCCCAGCATGATGTCGCCCACATTTTTATAAGTGGTCTTCTTCACGAACATCTTGAAAATGATACCGATGATAGCCACCACCGCGGAAATGGTAGCGGTGGACAGAAGCTGGGCGATGCCGCTGGAACCGTCGATGTAAGACAGGCAGAGGATCCAGCCGGTCACACTGGTACCGATGTTGGCTCCCATGATGATACCGATGGCCTGGGCCACCTTCATCATACCGGAGTTTACAAATCCGACCACCATGACGGTGGTAGCGGAGGAGGACTGGATGATGGCGGTCACGGCAGTTCCCAGAAGAATACCCTTTAAGGGCGTGCTGGTGAGCTTGTAGAGCACCAGCTCCAGCTTATTTCCTGCCACCCGTTTCAGTCCGTCGCCCATCATGGACATACCGAACAGGAACAAAGCGACGCCGCTTAACAGTGTCAGGATAAGTGATATTCCATTCATTGTTTTTTTCTCCTAAGTGTTTTTTCATTTACACGAACATTTCTATTATATGATAGTTTATGCGGATTTTACAATCCCTTAACTGCATTTTTATGAAAATTCAATGTAAAATTTACAAAAACAGGGAAGGATGAGGAGGATCTGCCGAAGAACAGGCGCAGTCTCTAAAAACTTGAAATGGGAAAATGGGTCTGCTAAAATAAATCTGTATCAGAAGAAAAGAAATAAAAGTCCATGGCAAAACGGGATGGACAGGGGATAAAAAGAGAGAAGGGTGAAGCAATGAAACAGACAGAAGAATGGAATGCTGCAAGAAGCCGGATCGAGAATCAGATAAAGGAACTTCGCCGCCGGCTCCATAAGTGCCCGGAGATCTCGGGACAGGAGCGGAAAACGAAGGCCGCCTTAAGACAATTTCTGGAAGAAAATACCGGTTTGGAACTTCGCGGCTGTGGCGGAGGTTTTTACGCGGCATATCGAAGCGACATGGTGGATCCGGCGAAAAAAGGGATCGCCTTCCGGGCTGATTATGACGCATTGGCCTTACCGGAGGGCGGCGCAGCCCATCTCTGCGGCCATGACGGTCATGCGTCTGCCCTCTGTGGCGCGGCGCTTCTGTTGGAGCAGCAGATAAAAGAGGGGCGGGAGCCGGGAAGAAATGTATTCTTTCTGTTCCAGCCCGCCGAGGAGACCGGGGCGGGCGCAGCGACCTGCTGTGAGCTTTTTGAGAAGGAAGAGATCGGAGAAATCTACGGCGCGCATAACCTGCCGGGCTTTGCCTTCGGAGAAGTGTATACAAAGGAAGGAACCTTTGCCTGCGGCTCGGAAGGGCTGACCTTACGGTTCCTCGGAAAGCCCACCCACGCAGCCTATCCGGAGCTGGGCGTCTCCCCGGCCCCTGCTGTGGGACAGCTGTTGACCGGGATCCCGTCATTTTTAAATAAGAAAGAACACGGCTACAGCGGTATGGCTCTTTGCACCGTTATCGGCGTACAGATGGGCGAGAAAGCCTTCGGTGCGGCGGCTGAGAAGGCGGAAGTCTGGCTGACCCTCCGGGCGGAGCGGGGCGCGGATCTGAAAAAATTGCGTCAAATGGTACTGACCCGTGCGGAAGAACTGGCGGCACAGGACGGCCTTATCCTGGAGACAGAGGAGCAGGACGTCTTTCCGGCTACCGAAAATGACAGCGCCTGCGCCAAAAAGGTATTAAAAGTCTGTGGCGGCCGCATCCTGCCGGAGCCTATGCGCTGGAGTGAGGACTTCGGCCATTACCTGAATCATTGCCGGGGGGCGTTCTTTGGCATCGGAGCAGGCGTGGAGCATCCGGGGCTTCACACAGAGACTTACGAGTACCCGGACGGGCTGCTACTGCGGACGGCGGAGAGCTTTTTAAAGCTCTTGTAAGATAGAAGGACAACATTCGGAGGAACAGAACGATGCTGATACGCTTATTTTCTTATATGAAGCAGTACAAAAAATACGCTACTCTGGCGGTGGTCTGCATTATGACAGAGGGCGTCTTTGAGCTTCTGGTTCCGCTTATCATGGCCGACCTCATCGACGTGGGTGTGTCGAGCGGCGACCGGGCTTATATCTATATGAAGGGACTGCAGATGGTGGCCTGCGCACTGATCGCGCTGGTGCTGGGCGTGGGAAGCGCCCGGTTTGCGGCGCTGACCGGTCAGGGATTGGGCGCGGAGCTGAGGAAGG